>JAHIRI010000023.1 GCA_018818855.1 Patescibacteria group bacterium | reverse complement strand
AGGAAAGGAATGATTTTGAAAAAGGAAAAAATTTTATCAATGAGCCAAAAAACAAGGCCGACCAGACGATTGATGATAATAAAAAGAATTAGAAAACAAACAACTTTTGCGAGATTTGTATGGCCGCCAAAAAGAAACCCGGCCCAGTCGGCAACCGGCTCATACCAACGAGCGGCAAGAAACGCTCCGGCAATTGTGCCGACCAAAACGCCAAGCGTATTAATCAAACCAAACCACAACCCGTAAAGCACAAATCCACCGAGGATTAAGATTAAAATGAGATCGAAAAGAATCATAAAAATATATTATTTTTCTAATCTCGGAAACAATGCTGCGCCTTTTTTTATTTTACCTCCAGATACAAGCCCGCCCCACTTCTTTGCCTCTTCTAAACTTTTTTTCTTTTCCGTTTCCGGTTTTAAGCCGAGCTGTTCAAAAATTTTATCCGAAGTCATTGGCATAAACGGAGTAATAAGCCAGGCAATATGACGAATAGTTTCAAGCAGAGTATAAATCACCCGCGACAATCTCTCTTTATCAACTTTTGCAAGTTGCCACGGCGCTTCAGTGTTTATAAACTGATCACAAAAAGCAATTAAATCCCAAACGTCTTTCAGCGCTAAATGCGGCGCGAACTTCTCCATATTTATCTCATAACTCTGCCAAGTCCGCTCTACGCTGCCGGAAGTTTTCTCCGGAGTTTTTCCGTCAAAATATTTTTCGCACATTGCCAAAACCCGGGCGACTAAATTTCCCAAACCGTTTGCCAAGTCAGCATTATATCTTCCTTCCAGGCGAATAAAACTAAAATCGCCGTCTTCCCCAAAAGAAATTTCCCGTGAAAGAAAATAACGAATCTCGTCCACGCCGTACTTTTGCGCGAGCTCAACCGGATCAATAACATTGCCAAGCGACTTGCTCATTTTTTGTCCGTCAATCGTAAAATATCCGTGAATAAAAAGTTCGTCTGGCAATTTTTCGCCCATAGCCAAAAGCATTGCCGGCCAAATCGTGGCATGAACGCGCAAAATATCTTTACTCATTAATTGCAAATTTGCAGGCCAGAATTTTTTATATAATTTTTTATCTTTTGGCCAGCCGAGGCCGGTCAAATAATTCAAAAAAGCATCAATCCAAACATAAAGAGTATGGTCGCGATCAAACGGTAATTCAATCCCCCAGGGAACAACTTCTTTTCTCCGGGAAATCGCAACATCCTTTAATCCTTCTTTTTCATAAAAAGAAATCATTTCATTTTTTCGTGTTTCCGGACTGATTTTTAATTTGTCACTTTTGATTAATTTTAGTAATTCGTTTTGAAATTTAGACATTCGGAAGAGATAGGCTTCCTCGGTATGAATTTCCGGCTCGCATTTATGATCCGGGCATTTGCCGTCAACCAACTCTGCTTTTGTTTTGTATTGTTCACAGCCAATGCAATAGAGCGCTTCGTATTTTCCTTTATAAATAAATTTCTTGTCAAAAAGTTTCTGCGTCACGTCAGCCACGGCTTTTTCATGCGCCGGATCTGTCGTCCGGATAAAATTGTCGTTTGTGATATTTAAAACATCCCAGGCCTCGGAAAAAGCGGCTGAAATTTCGTCAACAAATTCTTTCGGACTTTTCTTGGCCTTGTCGGCGATCTGCTGAATTTTAGCGCCGTGCTCATCGGTCCCGGTTAAAAAGAAAACTTCTTCGCCGCGCATCCGATGATAGCGCGCAAAAATATCGGCCGTGATCGTCGTGTAAGCATGACCGATGTGCGGCTTGGCATTTACATAATAAATCGGCGTAGTAATGTAAAATTTTTTATTTTTTGCCATATTATTTTTTTTTGACTACGACAACAAACTCACCTTTTATCGTGTCGGCTTTTAATTTTTCCAAAGCTTCGCTCACGGTTCCCCGATAGATTGTCTCAAACATTTTTGTTAGTTCTCTGCAAACTGCGATCTGTCTTTCCGGAGCCACAACCCGTAATTCTTCCAAAGATTTTAAAATTCTGTGAGTGGACTCGTAAAAAATTATTGTTCCTTCCGCTGCTGCCACCATTCTAAAAAAAGCGGCGCGGCCATGTTTATGCGGGGGAAATCCTAAAAATAAAAATTTATCTGTCGGAAAACCGGAAACGCTCGCCGCGGCGGCAACTGCCGAGGCCCCTGGAATTGGAATTATTTCTGCTTCATCGCCAAATGCTCTTAAAACTTCTTCTACCAATTTTCCGCCCGGATCGGAAATGGCCGGCGTACCGGCATCCGAAACCAACGCCAAATTTTTTCCATTCCGTAAAAGTTCAATAATCTGTTCAATCTTTTGCAATTTACTGTGCTGGTGATAACTTAAAGTCCGCGTTTTTATTTCATATTTTTCCAACAGCTTTCTGGTCTGTCGCGTATCCTCACACAAAACCAAATCAACCTCTTTCAAAATACGAAGAGCGCGCAAGGTAATATCTTCCAAATTTCCGATTGGCGTGGCAATAATATATAGTTTTCCCATGAGCAGAGTATACCCTTTTTCACTTTAAATTTCAAGGGAAATCACCACTTCGTATTTTTAATTTTTAAAATAAATCCAATCTGGTTGGCTAAAAGATGTAAAATTGGCGTAACAATAATTATCACGAGAATCCCCCGCCAGGGCGGCAAAAAAATTAAACTCACAAAAATCAGAGCACCCAAAACAAAATCCAACTGATCAAAAGGAATCCATGGTTTACCCGGCGCGATGCCAATTCTTCTTTTAAAAAAACTTTTTATCAAATCTCCAAAAAGCGCACCAAAACCAAAAATAAATCCCAAAAACCAGGGCGACACTTCAAAATAATTAAAAAAACTTATTTCCCGAAATGGCGAAACGGAATATAAAAAATATTGCAGCCATGCGCCAGCGATCGCCGCAATTATACCAACCACAAATCCCCGCCAGGTTTTATGTTCGCCAAAAATTTTTCTGCCGCTAAATTCCCGACCGCCGTCAACCGGCCGCGCCAAAAATTTAAGCAAGCCAAATCTTTTTGCAAAAACCGGCGCCATGTTTGCGATGTATGCCGGGAGCATAAAATATAAACTTTGCAGAATAATCATTTTATTTTAAAAATATTTAGGGCGACAAACCCGCGGAAAGTATAATTTATAAAAGCTACGGCGAGCGTTATGGTTACCGCTCCAAAAAACACGTTTGGATAAAAATCAAAAATTACTGCAAAAAACATTATTGTCTGAACGAAAGAGTTTAGCTTCCCCCAGAAAGTATGAGGAAGAGTTATATTTTTAATTTGAAAAACCAAAACCCATCCCAAAACAATGTAGAGATGATAAAAAATAGCGAAAATCGCGAGCCCGGCGGGCAATCCATGATTTAAATACAAAATTAAAAAAGCCAGAAGCGCCAAAAGTCGGTCGGCCGCCGGATCTAAAATTTTTCCGAGTAAAGTAATCTGGTTATACTTTCGCGCCAAGTACCCATCTAGAACATCTGTCACAATGGCCAATAAAAAAATCCCCGCCGCTAAAAATTTATAAGAACTAAAAAGTAGTATGGCGAAAATAAAAGCCAAAACTATACGACTTAAACTCAAAATATTAGGAATATTCATCATAATTTGGCAGTTATTAATATTATACTAAATTTTAACTTCAAAAGAAAATTTAAACATTAAAAATTCCGACCGAAGCCGGAATTTTTTAAATCCACATGCTAAATAAATTATTTAAAATTTATCCCCTGCCTCGTGAATATAAACATAAAATTGTAGTCAATATATTATAATATACTTTTTTGGCTAACTTCAGCTGTCCAATATAAAAATCGTTGTTTGTTTGGCAGTTCGTAATAAAAACTGCCTGAAGCCCGGCCATCTTTAAAAATCCCCGTAAAGGCGTGCTGTCCAAGCCAAGCTTCTATTTGGCCATTCTTTTGATTATATGTACCCGTAACATCGCCGCCGGAAATATCAACCGGATAGCCCTTAACCCAACTGCCGGCATCATAAATATTACCCTCACTGTCAACACAAGTAGCAACTATTTCAGGATCGTCATTCTCGGGACATTGCCAATAATCCCAAACATCTAAATTAATCTTTCCGCTAATATTACTACTAAAAATCGACAAACCAATTGTGCCACTACCTACTTTCTTATGCAATCTACTGTCTTCTTCAATTGAAAAAGTTGTTGGCTGAACAAACAAAGAGCCAGACAGATCAAAAATACTCGGATCAAATTCAATAATCTCTCGCAAAACGGCCTCTTCGCCCGGTTCGTAAACTTGGCTTTTTTCAAAAATTTCTTGAACTAAAACAGGATTTTTTCTTAATTCTTCAATTCTGGCGAACATATTAACTATGCTTGTAATCATTCCCTGGTCTATTTTTACCTCTTTATTAACAACAGGCACAGCATTTTCAACAATATCAATCACTTCATAATCACCGGCCGATACACTAACTTGAGCGCTCCCCGTTGTTGTTTTAGCCATAGTCATTAAAGTTTTGTTCTTTTCTAGCTCATTTAATTTTTCCGCAACAGCTCTTTTTTCTTTAACAGTCCATTGATCATATGGCTGAATTTGACCAGCTATCAAACCAGTTCGCGGATCATTTTTGGTTAATTCAGCGCTGTCTATTTCACCAGCTAAAACTCCATAAATAGCGATTTGAACTTCTTGAGCTGTCGCGATTATTATTTCAGCGTCATCGTCACTCGGCGATTCGGCGGCCGGATCAACCGATTCATGTAAAATTTCAAATCCCGTGCTTATAGCTTTGCTTTTCAAATATTCCGTGACAGTTTCTTTATCAAGCATAATCTTTAAAAAATCTTCCAGGTCGCCGGGCAAAACGTCTGGCTCTACGCTTTGAACGCCGGTTGCCGCTAAAATACCATCGACATAGGCTAACGTACCAGCCTTGCCCATTTCAGCAGCTGCTTTGGCTAAACTGACTTCTTCAATAAATAAATCTCCCAGCCCCTCCTCCAATGAGCTAGCTTCCCGAGTTATATTATCAACTTTGACAAAATTGCATGTGAAAATTTCATCAATGCTATTTATGCCGTTTTTCTTTAACTCTGCATCTAAAATATCACGGTCAACTTCTGAACAATTTTGATAGGCTTTGTAAATTCCCAAACGGGCGCTTTCATGCACTGTGTCAAAACCATCAACTAATTTGCCGACAACAGGAACCTTTGACAAAATAGCTCCAACTAAACCGTATTTTTGTCTATAAGTTTGTTCTGCAAAAACAGGTTTTACTAGTTTTAATCTAACTAAAAAATTATTTTCAATTTTTTCAGCCTGTTTTTGCAAGTCAATAAATAAATCATAAACTTTTTGCGCCCCATCTCTTACTACTTTCATCTGATCAAGCATTTGTTCTGTGTTGTAATTTTCATAACCATACATTGATAATCGAACATTTTCTTCTTGAAGTTTTGAATACTCATTATACAAAGACAAAGCCTGCTGATCAAAACTATCTGTTTGTTTTGTAAAGTTCTGCCAAGCAAAAAATGAAATTCCCGCAACTACTAAAATTATTACCGCAAAAACAATTATTTTTTTCATAAATTTAATTATTAAAATTTATTGAAAAGCTCTATAGGCAGTCCATTTAAAATAGACTGCCCAAGAAATTTCCAAAATTACATCTGCGGTTTTTTGTTCATCTTCGGGAGCATAAACAGCATATAGACCGCGCTCAAGCCGACAAGAGCGTAAACTACTCTTGAAACAACGGACATATCGCCAAAAATAGCTGCGACAAGATCAAAATTAAAGAAGCCGACTAAACCCCAATTGAGCCCACCGACAACGACCAAAAGCATGACTATCCAATTTAATACTTTCATAAATTTCCTCCTTTGTTTATTAATAAAATTCGACCTTTATTTATTAAGAATCCAAATTGCGTAATTTAAATAAGCGGCAAAACTTACCCAAAGAATATAGGGCAAAAGAAGCCAAGCCGCCGGTTTTGATATTTTCGCGAAAGAAATAATTGTAGCCAAAATCGCGAGCCAGAGAAAAATAATTTCCAAAAACGCGCCGCCCGGAGAATGTAGGCCGAAAAAAATAATTGACCAAAAAGTGTTTAAAATTAATTGGCCGGCGAAAATCCAAAGAGCAATTTTTACTTTTTTGTCGCCCAGTCCCCTCTTCCACACAAGAAATGCCGCAATGCCCATCAAGGCGAAGAGCGTTGTCCAAACCGGAGCAAAAACCCAATTCGGCGGAGCAAATTCCGGTCTTGCTAAATTTGCATACCAAGTTTGAATTGATGGGGTTGTGAAAATTGAACCGATAATCCCCGCGGCTTCAGAAACCAAAATCGCGATGATCAGTTTTAGGAAATTTTTTGAGGTCATACTGGTTGTTTAATTTTTAAATCCAATCTCTTGGTGGAATATTTTACTTTTTGGCCTCAACTTTCAAACTTTCAAGCGGCAGTCCTTGGTATTGTCTTTTACTGATACCTTTGTCTTCTGATAAAACATTTGCTTTTAGTCCGGCTTCTTCAATAATTTTCAGATAATCGTCTTTGAGCAATGCTCCACCAACGCAACCGGCGATTAAATCGTCATCATTTTTTTCCTCGTCGGAAAGATTTTTTAAAAGCACAATGTCGGAAACATACATTCTCCCGCCTTTTTTCAAAACCCTGCGCGCTTCCTTGAATACTCTTAATTTATCCGGCGCGAGATTAATTACACAATTACTGATTACCACATCAATTGAATCGTCATCAATCGGCAATTTTTCAATATCGCCTAACCGGAACTCCACATTTTTATAGCCGTATTTTAGAGCGTTGGCCTTGGCTTTTTCAATCATTTCTTCGGCCATGTCAACGCCGATTACTTTACCGGAGTCGCCGACTTTTTTGGCGGCCAGAAAGCAATCAAACCCCGCTCCCGAACCTAAATCCAAAATAACCTCGCCCACTTTAATTTCACCCATGCCCGTTGGGTTGCCGCAACCTAAACCCAGATTAGCAACCCCGGCTGATTTTATTTCCTCGTCCGAATAACCGATGCTTTTGGCGATTTGCTCGTTCTCGTCCTGCCCACCGCAACCGCAACTGCAACAACCGCCACCACCGGCGACTTTACCGTAATGCTTTTTAACGATTTGCTTGATCTTTTCGTTTTTCATAATGTTTTATTGGAATAATTTTTTTTCAGCCGCGCCCTCGCTTTGGACGCCGAATTTCGCGCCACCTCCATTATCGCGGCAATTATTGTAAAAAATATTTTTAGGTTCATAGTATTATTTTAGCAAAAAATCATTAAAAAGAAAAGAAAAAACTCAACACGAGGTTGAATTTTTTGTTTTGGCTCCGAGGGTGGGATTCGAAGAGTGTCCCCTAGGCTTAACGGTGGGTGGGTTCGAGCAAACCACCGCGAAGAAAAACAAAAATTACCCCACACGGGATAATTTTTGTTTTGGCTCCGAGGGTGGGATTCGAACCCACGACCGATCGGTTAACAGCCGATTGCTCTACCGCTGAGCTACCTCGGAATATTGTAAATTTTTTCTAACTTATCATCCCGGAAGACAAAAGTCAAGCCCCGCGGATTAGTAATCCCTTAATTTTTCAATACCCTTAAACCCTTGTACTTTTTCCAATGCCTTGGCTTCAATTTGCCGAATGCGTTCGCGCGTCACTCCAAATTCTTCGCCGACTTCTTCCAAAGTATGCGAAACTCCGTCAGAAAGTCCAAAACGCATTTCCAAAATTTTCTGCTCACGCGGCAATAATTCTTTGATAGCTTCTTTAACGTACTCGCGCAAAAGTTGCAAGGCCGCGGCGCGGTCCGGAGAAACATTTTTGAAATCTTCAATAAAATCTTCAAGCACGCTGTCTTCATCCTCATCGCCAACCGATGTGTCAAGTGACACCGTGTCTTGCGAAATCTGGATTAAATTTCTAATTTTTTCCACATCCTCTCCCATTTCCGAAGCAATCTCTTCCGGCAACGGTTCGCGACCCAAATCCTGAATCAACTGCCGGGCAACTTGCTGGTAACGATTAATTGTTTCAACCATGTGCACCGGAATTCTGATAGTGCGGGATTGATCGGCGAGAGCGCGCGTTACGGCCTGACGAATCCACCAGGTCGCGTAAGTTGAAAATTTATATCCCTTGCTCGGATCAAATTTTTCCACAGCGCGCATCAAACCAATATTTCCTTCCTGGATCAAATCAGCCAAAGATAAATTTTTTCCCACGAACTTTTTAGCAATAGAAACAACCAAGCGCAAGTTCGCAACCATCAATCTTTGCGACGCTTCCTGATCCCCCTGATCTTTGCGGCGGGCCAAAGCCATTTCTTCTTCTGTCTTCAAAAGTGGAACTTTCCCAATTTCGCGAAGATACATCTGAATGGAATCGGTAGAAATATCCCCCAAGTCTAAACGCTTTTTCTCTTTACTCACGCCGATGTCGGCCAAAAGTTTTTTTCTTTCTTCGGTCCGTCCTAAAATATCAGACTTAACTTCAACTACGGAGATGCCAGCTTCGTCAACTTGATCTAAAAATTCTTCATATTTTTTTATGTAATTTTCCAAATCGGAAAAGATAAAAAGAATTTCCGAGTCAGTTAAAAAACCTCTCATGCGACCCTTGTCCAGGAGAGTTTTTGTTGCCACATCAGACGGAGGAAGAATCTTTGGTGTGGCCGCCCGAGCGACCTTTTTCGCCTTAACTTTTTTTCCACCGCGCACTTTCAATGCCTTCTTCTTCCCGCTCTTTTTCTGAATTTTAATTTTTTTAGCACCACGACTTTTTTTCTTCGGCCGTCGTGCTTTTTTAGTTTTCATTATTTTAAAATGTATCAAATTTTAATCAAATCCTTAACCGCCAAAGACAAATCACAACGCTCCCCCCAATATTTCAACTACAATTAAATATTTATTAACTTATTAAACTCTTCTGCTAATTCTTTTATCCGGGCGAATTCTTTATTTTCTTCCGCCCTTTTCATTTCTGTCTGTACCCGCCGGAGTTCGTTTTTAATGTAGTCCTCGCGCAGAGATTTGGCATTCTGTAAAATTTCATTTCCAATTTCTTCTTCGCCGAATTCGGCAAAATCTTTTTCCGCCAAAAGAAAGAGGCTCGCAATATATTTTTTTTCGTTCGGGTCATCGGAAACGGTTTGCATCACGCCCTCTAAATCAGCTTTATCCACAGACTTATTATAATATAAAATCAAGTTTTTGTAAATTTCCGCTGACAAGCGGTCTGGAAACATAAATGGTTCAAGATAAGGAATGGCCAAGGATAATTGGTTTGGATACTTAAAAACTAAGGCAATAAATCTTTCGGCAATAAGCGAGGGACGATTTCTCGCCGAGGCAACGATAACCTTTTCTCCGGATACCGCCGGACTTACCGAACCCGCCGCCACTTTTTCATGAGGCAAAGATTCGCGAAGGACTTGTTCAGGCACACCCAAAACATTTCCTAATTTTTCCAGATAAAAAGTTTGTTCAACTTTATCGGGGATTTTTATAACCTGGGCGAGTAAAATTTTTGCCGCGTTTTTTTTATCTTCCACTTTGCGTAAATCAAGCGCGGCTAATGTTTTTTTGATGTAATAATCCATGAAGGCCATGGAATTAGCAATTACTTCGCGCCAAAGGTTTGGATCTTTTTTAATATAGTCGTCCGGATCTTTCCCAACTTCCGGAGAAAGCATAATAACCTTAACATTAATCCCCTCTTTCAGGGCCACATCAATCCCGCGCATCGCCGCCGTACTACCGGCCAAATCCGCGTCAAAAGAAATTGCCAAATTCGGCGAATATCTTTTTAATAAATTTACTTGCTCTACGGTCATAGCTGTACCCGACGAAGCCACAACATTCCCGACGCCGGCCTGATACGAAGCAATCACATCCATATTTCCCTCAACCATCACTGCCAGATTTTCTTTTTTAATTTCCTGTTTGGCAAAATCCAAACCGTAAATCACCCGGCTTTTGTCGTACACCAAAGTTTGCGGCGTGTTTATATATTTTCCGCCGGCATTTTCCTTTTTCTCATCTTCAGGCATTATGCGCGCCGTGAAACCGACGACATGGCCATGGATATCGCGGATGGGAAACATAATTCTTGCTCGAAAACGATCGTAGTAACCCGCGCCGCGTTCTTTTTTAACAGAAAGTCCGGCTAAAAAGATATCTTTTTCCGAATAACCTTTGTCGCGTAAAAATTTTATCGCGCTGTCCCAAGAATTCGGCGCGTAGCCCAAAAAAAATTTTTCTACTGTTTCTTCGGTAAGCGTCCGTTTCAGAAAAAGATAATTTCTTGCCGTTTCGGCTTCGGACATTTTTAACAAATTGTAATGATAAAATCTTGCCGCCGCCTCCAAAATATCAAGCAGTTTTGTTTTTTGATTTGATAAACTTTTGTCTTCATAGCGCAATGTCACGCCGGCGTGCTTAGCCAAAATTTTCAAAGCTTCTGGAAATTCAATATTTTCAATTTTCTGGACAAAACTTATAACGTCGCCTCCTTCGCCGCAACCAAAACAATGCCAGATCTGTTTGTCCTTGGAAACCATAAAAGAAGGTGTCTTCTCGTTATGAAACGGACAAAGACCCTTCCAATTTCCGCCGGCTTGTTTCATGTTTGAAACATATTCGCTCACAACTTCAACAATGTCCAGGCGGTTTTTAATTTCTTCAACTTGTGAATCGGGCATAGTCGCTTTTAGACCATTTTTATGCTACAATTATCAAAGCATTCGCTTTAATATTATAGTTTAAACTTCACTTAAAGTAAAGGTATGGCTGACAAAAAAATTTCCGAGTTAAAAAATCTAGTGAACGAGCCAAAGATCGCTTATTTTACGATGGAAATCGGCCTTCGTGAAGAAATTCCAACCTATAGCGGAGGTTTGGGAATTTTGGCGGGCGATGCGACAAAATCAGCGGCAGATTTGGAAATTCCTTTTGTCGCGGTTACGCTCCTAAACCACAAAGGATATTTTACCCAAGAACTTACGCGCGACGGTCGGCAAATTGAACATCCGGTAAAATGGAATCCTAAAAAATATCTCACACCATTGCCATTTACGACCGAAGTTCATATACGTGGTCGCCGCGTTTTGATTAAACCATGGCTCTATACGGTGCGCGGCGCGAGCGGTGCGAAAGTTCACGTTTTATTTTTGGACACTGATCTGCCGGAAAATATTTTAAAAGATAGACAAATCTCCAATTTTCTCTACGGCGGCGACGCCAAATATCGGCTGAAGCAAGAAATTGTTTTGGGTGTTGGCGGCGCGCGGATTTTAAAATCTCTTGGGGTTGATGTTAAAAAATATCACATGAACGAAGGCCATGCCGCATTTTTAACTTTGGAACTTTTGCGGATGCATAATTTTAATCTGGAAGAAGCGCGAAAAAAATGTGTTTTCACGACACATACTCCGGTCGCCGCCGGACATGACCATTTTGATTATGCGCTGGCAGAAGAACAAATGGAACCGCTTGTCGCGCCGGAACTTCTTCGAAAACTTTGCGGAAAAGAAAATTTAAATATGACGCGGCTTGCTTTTAATATGAGCAGTTATGTAAATGGTGTAGCAAAAAGACACAAACAAATTTCCGAAAAAATGTTCCCCGGCTATGAAATTCACGCAATTACAAATGGTGTTCATTCGAGTACCTGGACACATCCGTCTTTCCGTAAACTTTATAATAAATATCTTCCTAGCTGGGAAGCCGAGCCCGAACTTTTTATCCGCGCGGCAATAATTCCGAATGAGGAAATTTGGAAAGCCCGAGACAAGGCAAAAAGTGAAATGATTGATTATGTAAATAAAAAGACAAAAGCCGGAATGGAAAAAAATGTTTTAACGATCGGCTTTGCCCGTCGTGCCACAGCTTACAAACGCCATAATTTTATTTTCTCCGATTTGGAACGGCTAAAAGAAATCGCCAAAATTCATCCCTTTCAAATAATTTTCGCCGGCAAAGCTCATCCGCGCGATCTTGGCGGAAAGCAAATCATCAGGGAAGTTTTTAAAAATATCAAAAAACTGAAGGGAAAAATAAAAATAGCATATCTCGAAAATTACGACATTGAAATGGCAAAAAAATTAACTTCCGGATGCGATGTTTGGCTAAATAATCCAGAGCGGCCAATGGAAGCCTCGGGAACTTCAGGAATGAAAGCGGCGCATAATGGTGTTTTAAATTTTTCTGTTTTAGACGGCTGGTGGCTTGAAGGTTTTGTTGAAGGGGTAACCGGTTGGGCAATCGGTCCGGGGCCAAATGAAAAAATAAATCTGGCCAAAGCGAAAAAAAGAGAATTGGAAGATTTGTACAGCAAACTCGAATACGCGATTTTGCCGATGTATTACGACCGACGCGACGATTGGATGGAGATGATGGAAAATTCCATCAGTAAATTAGCTTACTATTTCAACACGCACAGAATGATGCGACGTTATGTTCTTTACGCGTATTTATAATGAAAACTTTAATTGTTAAAATAAATCCAAAAAAGCCGGAACCCGCAAAAATAAAAATCGCTGCTCAAATTTTAAAACGCGGCGGCTTGGTCGCTTTTCCGACAGACACGGTTTACGGGCTGGGCGCTCTCGCCACAAATTCCGCGGCTGTAAAAAAAATTTATAAAGTTAAGAAAAGATCGCTTTCTAGTCCCCTGCCAATTTTAATTTCAAAAAGAGACGATCTAAAAAAATACACTTTTACTGCGCCAAAAATAAAAAAACTAATTAATAAATTCTGGCCCGGGCCACTGACAATAGTTCTCAAAAAGAAAAAAATAATTTCCAGCGCGGTTACTGCCGGAAAAAAATCTGTCGGCGTTCGTGTACCGGCAAACCCCGTAGCCCTCGCCTTGATCAGCGCGCTCGACCAACCGCTTACCGTAACATCGGCAAACATTTCAAATAAAAAAAGCTCGACCACAGCCCGTGAAGTTAAAAAATATCTAAACAATAAAATTGGTCTCATCTTAGACGGCGGAAAAACTAAACTCGGCCGAGAATCAACTGTTTTAGATCTTACGACCTCGCCGCCGGCCATTCTCCGCTCGGGCGCCGTCTCTGTAAAAAATCTTGAAAAATATCTCGGAAAAATAATTAAAAAATAATTTAAAAAATATGGCTATTTCTATTTTGCACAATCTTGATGAAAGAGAAAAATCAGAAGCCGTCCAACATTTAATTTCTGCGAGCTCTCCACGGCAAGATTTTTTTCTAATGGTTATTCTTTCAATGCTCATGGCGACTTTTGGACTCTTCTTAAATAGCAGTGCGGTCATCATTGGGAGCATGCTCATCGCTCCGATTCTCTCACCAATTCTTAGTTTAGCATTAGGCATTGTTATGGCCGACGGCAAACTAATTTCTCTTTCATTTTTTACTCTCTTAAAATCAATTATTTTGGGCGTCGCAGCCGCGGCTCTCGTCGCCCTCTTTTTAGGACAGTCTGACTTGACTGAAGAAATTATGGCACGAACCGCACCCTCGCTTCCCTATCTTGCCATCGCGGTTGTCGCTGGTCTCGCCGTTTCTTTCGCGCTCGTAAAACCGCAACTCAATGAAACTCTACCGGGCGTCGCGATTTCCGTAGCTCTTATCCCGCCGCTTGCCGTCACGGGCATTGGCATCGCAAGATTAGATTGGCATATTATTAGCAGTTCTTTGATTTTTTTCGTAGTCAACGCCGCCGGCATAATTTTCTCAAGTATTATAGTTTTTTCTCTGATGAATTTTTACGTTAAAAGAAAAGTGGCCAGCGAAGCGGTCGCCAAAGAAGAAAAAGAAATTCAAAAAGAAAAAGAATTATAAAAACAAAAAACGGGCCGCGAAGCCCGTTTTTAGAACTAAATTTTATCTAACTCTTTTATCTAACCAAAAGATTCACCAAGAGCGCCAGCAAAAGAATTACAAATAAATTTGCTACGGTAAAAAGAAGCATTTTCACGGCTTCTTTTTTTGCGTTATCAAACCAAAGATAAATCGGTCGGCCACAAACAAGTATTCCGCAAACTAACGCCGAAAAAACGAAGAGTAGTAAAAACGCCACCGGTCCCCAAAAATTTTGCATCTGACCAAAAATCTTTTCGCCGTTTGTGATAACCCAGACGACGAGCATCACGTAGAGGAAAACTCCTATGGCGTTAACCGCCGACCACAACCAAATTTTTTGTTTGTTCACAAATTTTAAATTATTAATTACTCTCTTTTTAAAGCCACGATCGGTTCAAGACGCGCCGCCGTGCGGGCCGGATAAATTCCAGAAATGATCCCGACTAAAACAGAAACACCAACCGCCAATAAAATATATTGCGGTGAAAAATGAAATTTCCAGGCGTAACCGAATGAATTTGCCACAACACTAACAAGGTAAGATAATCCCGTGCCAATTGCGATTCCTGCTATTCCGCCAAGAAAAGTAATCACAACCGCTTCGGCCAAAAATTGACTTAAAATATCTCTGCTCTTGGCGCCGATGGCTTTGCGCAAACCTATTTCAAAAGTTCGTTCGGCCACAGCCACATACATCACGTTCATAATTCCCACGCCGCCAACCACAAGCGAAATTGAAGCCAGAGCAAAAAGTAAAATTTTTATTGCTCCAGTAATCGTTCCAAGTAACGCCAAGCCCTCTGCAGCGGACATCACGGCAAAATCGTCTTTTGTAGGATCATCTATTTTATGAAGTTCTCTCATTCGAACCGTCACATCGTCAACCGTAACGTCGGTCAGGGCCGTGTTCTCAACTTGAAGATAAATAAACTGAACATAATCTATTCCTAAAATTAATTTTTGCAAAGTTTGCAGTGGTAAAAAGGCGATGTCGTCAAAAGAAAAAATTCCAGCGCCCCCCCGTTCTTTCATCACGCCTATAACTCTATAACTTTGCTTTTTTATTTTTATTTGCTTTCCCACGGCGTCCTCGTCGCCAAAAAGTTTTTCCTTAAGACTGCTCCCCAAAACAACGACGCGCGCCAAACTTTTATCTTCAGCATCGGTAAAAAATCTCCCCTCATCCAATTCTCCAGAATCTATCGCGTCAAACGATTCGGTAACTCCAAAAATTAAAGTTACTTTATTTTGATCCTGATAGGAAAAAACGGCCTGTCCGGTTTGCCCGGAATAAACATCGCGGACGTTGGCAATTTTTTTCAATTCTTCCGCGTCCTTTTCTTTAAGAGTGGTGACAGTAACGCCCTGCGCCATACTTGAAACATTTTCACTTGAAACATGTTCGGTTGACGGAACTTTAACTTCAACGTTAATGTAGTCAGTCCCGAACATTGTCACCTGCCCAACAATAAAATCCTCAATCGCCCGGCCAGCCGAAAGAACAACAATCACGGCCGTAATCCCAACCGTGATTCCAAGTATCGTCAAAGCCGCTCTCACCTTATGCCGCCACATGGCATCCAGAGCAATCTTCCCCGGTGTTTTTAAAAAATTTAAATTGAATCTACTCATATCGTAAGGCCTCAATCGGATTAAGTTTAGCGGCTTTTTGCGCCGGATAAACTCCAAAAATTAATCCTATCAAAATAGAAATTGTACAGGATAATAAAATCGCGGAGTATGAAATTACAAGATCCCATTGATAACCGAGTTGACGCGCCACCATGGCGACTAAAAATGAAACCAGCACGCCAAAAATTACACCGACCACTCCTCCACTTAAAGTTACGACAACTGCTTCAGCCAGAAACTGACTTAAGATATTTTTATTTTTTGCTCCCAAAGCTTTACGCAATCCAACCTCGCGAGTCCGCTCCACAACAGCAATAAGCATTATATTCATAATTCCAATTCCTCCGACCAAAAGAGAAATCGCCGCGATCGCCGCCAAAAAATAAGTTAAAGAATCTGTTATTGAAGAAAAAATTTCAATCGCCTGAGTTTGTGGTCTGATAGAAAAATCATCGGGTTCGTTCTTCTCTAGTTTATGTCTTTCTCTAAGCAAGGCCCTAATGTCGGCAACTGCTTGGTCTGTATTTTCCTCGGAATCTATTTGCACTCTGGCCAAGGAAACGTAATTAATTCCCAGCATTATTTTTTGGCAAGTGAAAATTGGAATAAATGCCAGATTATCCTGATTTTCAAAAAGTTGTGTGCCGCGCTTTCCAATAACGCCAATAACTTTAAATTGTTCTTTTTTAATTTTAATGCTCTGGCCGATCGGGTTGTTGTCGCCGAAAAGATTCTCTTTAACCTCATATCCCAAAACAACAACTCTTGCTAAATCTTTTTCCTCGTCTTTGGTAAAAAAACGACCGCTTTCAACTTCCACGCTATGGACATCAATATAACTTGCGGTCGTACCGACAAAAGTTCCGTCGTATTTTTGATCGCGCCATTGGAATGTGCCCACTCCGCGATCGTAGTAGGTCACGGCTATGGCGTTCGGGACGTTATTGTTTTCCATAACAGCGTCAAGATCGTCATTTTTCAAACTTGTGTCAACAATCCCCAGGGCTGAAGGCGGCGGACCGGACTCTTCGGAGGCGCCGGGATAAATACCGATTAAATTTGACCCCATACTTTTAACCTGATTTAAAATCAAACTCTGAGCGCCGTTACCCACTGAAACAATAATAATAACTGAGGAAATACCAATAATTATCCCGAGCATTGTCATAAATGTTCGGGATTTTTTTGTTTTAAGTCCTATGTAGGCAATGTGGATTGTTGATCTTAAATCCATACCCGCTATTTGATTAAATCATTGGCGTTTTTCGCGAACAACCGTTCCTTGACGAGGTAATCGTTTTCAACCGTTCCATCCATAATTTTAATAATGCGCCGAGCGTGTTCGGCTGTGTATTTTTCGTGAGTGACAAGAATGATTGTTTTCCCTTTTTCATTTAAATCCTGCAAAATTTCCATAATTATCTTTCCACTTTTAGAGTCCAGGTTTCCTGTCGGCTCATCGGCAAAAATCAACTCCGGCTCGGTGACGAGCGCCCGGGCGATGGCCACTCTTTGCTTTTCGCCGCCGGATAATTGATTGGAGAGATTATCCATCCGATGATATAAACCAACCGCCTTAATTGCCGCGATGATCGCTTCGTGCTGATTTTTTATTCTATGTTTTTCGTCATACAAAAGCGGCAGGCGGACATTATCAAAAACCGAAGTCTTTGGCAAAAGATTAAAAGATTGAAAAATAAATCCGATTTTTTCATTTCTTATCGCCGCCAATTCATCGTCGGTAAATTGGCCGCCTTCTTTTCCGTCAAAAAAATATTGCCCACAAGTTGGACGCTCTAAAAAACCCAAGATTTGCATCAAGGTTGATTTCCCGGAACCTGACGGTCCCATAATCGCGGCAAACTCTCCCCTTTTTATTTCCAAATCTATGTTATGCAAAACCTTGGTAACAACTCCGTCGTTATCGTATTCTTTGCAAAGATGAATTGTTTTAATAAGCGGCTGGTCCATATTATAATTCCTAGCGAGCCCACAAGCAAAAACGGGGTTTTTATTTGGGGCGAGCGACGATTTCCGGCGCCACAATGGCGCTTATGGTTTTTTCTCAAGGACAATTACTTTATCTCCGGCATTCAACCCAGAAATAACTTCAATTTCTCCGTTGTCTCCGCGAAGTCCGACTTCAACATCTTTTTCTACGGGTTTCTCGTTTACAAGAATTCTCACAAACTTTCGACCGATGTCGTCTTGTTGAAGCGCCCGGTAAGGCACGGAAAGGGCGTTCTCACGGCTTGATGTCAGTATGTCGCAATTTGCCGTCATACCTGATTTAACCTCATGCTCAGATTCATTTATTTCTACTTTAACTTTATAATAAATAACGTCTTGAATAACTGTTTCTGCCGGATAAATTAAAATTACTTGGCCTCCAAATTTCACGTCGTCGGAGTAAGCGTCAAGGGTAATTGAAACCGGATTTCCGATTTTTACTTTTGTAATATCTGATTCCGGAATATCAACTTCGATATAAAATTTATTTTTTCCCAACATGGAAATGACCGCCTTGGTCGAACTCGTCTGCTCTCCGGCGCTGTAATTTACAAAAGAAATTTTTCCATCAGTAGGAGCCTTTAAGGTATAATCGTCAAGCTGGCTTACATAATAATCAAGAGAAGCCTGCGCCTGGGACACTTGAGCCCGATAATAGGAAACATCAGCGGTGCGCGGCGCGGCGGTTTTGTAATTGAGTTGGGCTTTGGCTAAATTATAAGATCCCAGAGCGCTGTCTACACTGGCTTGATAACTGGCGAGCTGGACATTTTTACTCGCTTGGGCTGTGGAAAGATTAGCGCGGGCTGTTGCAAGACTGCTGTTAGCCGTATTAACTGCCGCCTGGTATGTATCAAATTGAGTCTGATAATTATTTTCCGCGTTCAAAAACGATTGTTGTGCGGATTGTACTGCGGATAGAGCAGTGGAAGTTGAAGTTTGGTCTGTTTTAATGCTTGTTTTTAAAGTTTCAATGGTTGTTAATTCGTTCGGACTGCCTGCCGCGGCCGTGGAAGCCGCCGTCAAAAGATGTGACAGTGAAGTCAAAACTTTATTTAAGGCTGAAACGGATTGATTCAGGGCAGAATGAATTTCATTAGCATCGTTGCTAATTTTTGCGGAAGCCAAAGTAATTTTTGCCGTCGCCGATAAACCTATTGCCGCGAGCCTGTCATTGTCAGCCGCGTAAACTTCCTGTTGGTTTGCCGTCAAACCACTTCTGACAATAGATAAATTATAACTAATATTATTTAAAATAATGTCGCCGAGCAACAAATTGGTTTCCATTGAAGTTATGGCGCTGCTCTTTGCGTTGGCAACCGCTTGATCATAATAAACTCTTGCATTTTCTAAATTTCTTTGGCTATCCACCAATGAAGTTTCTGCCGTAGTCACCGCCTTTTCATAACCCTCAATGTCCTTGGCTAATTTTTCCACGAGCGCGTCGTAATCCCGCTTGGCACTTTCATAAGCCGACTTGGCATTGTTCACTGTCTGTTCGGAAATTTTAACATCTTCCGAACTTGCCCCGGCTAAAATTTTATTTAAATTTGAAACTGCCGAAGACAAACTGGCCCTGGCTTGCTCCACCTGGCTTCTGGCGCTTTTATCATCAAGCTTTGCTAAAACTTGGCCAGTTGTCACTTCATCATCTTCGGTCACTGAAATTTCCAAAAGTGTTCCGGATATTTTAAAATTTAAATCAATCTTATCTGAGGTAGTAACCGTCCCGGTTGCCGAAACCGTCCGTGTTATATTTGTAACTTTCGCGTCTTCAGTAACATATTCAATTTTATTGGCGGTTATTGATCTATCAATAAAATACCATCCCCCCAAACCAACTATAATCAAGGCAACCCAAAAGAGTTTTTTCTTAATCAGTGTCTTTAGAAAATTTATAATATTCCCCATATAAATTTGATTAATAATTTATTATTATTATAACATT
>JAHIRI010000022.1 GCA_018818855.1 Patescibacteria group bacterium | reverse complement strand
ATAATTTGCGACAAAACGGTTTCTTTTCCAACTTTAGTCGCCTTAAATTTGAAAGCATTGAATTTATTTATGGTTGCCCCAACAACGGGATCACCAACTTCTTTTGTCACGGGCATTGATTCTCCGGTAACCATTGATTCGTCAATTGACGTCCGCCCTTCCACTAAAATTCCATCAACCGGAATTTTTTCTCCAGGCCGAACTACAACAATATCGCCGGCAACAACATCCCGAACCGGCACATCGATTTCTTCACTACCGCGTACGACTCTCGCGGTTTTTGCCCGCAACCCCATTAACTTTTTAATCGCCTCCGAAGCGCCTCCTCTAGCTCTGGCTTCAAACAAACGGCCAAGCAAAATTAAAGTTATAATCGCAGAAGCTGTGTCAAAATAAACATGCGCCTCAAGACCGGCGCCGCGAAAAATTTGCGGGAAAAAAGTCGCAACAGCACTGTAAAAAAACGCAGACGAAGTGCCAATGGCAATCAGGGTGTCCATGTTAGCAACTCTATTTTTTAACGCGATAAAAAATCCTCGATAAAATTGCCAACCAACCCAAAACTGAACTGGCGTGGCCAAAATAAACAGAACTAAATTGTTTTTTAAAAATTCCGGCGCCCAAGGAATCATGGGCATACTTCCCCAAAAAATAAGAACGGATACAACGACGCCAGCAAAAACTTTTCTTTTTAATTTTTTCAATTCTTCTTCTCGCATCATCTTCTCATGATCGTGTCCGGCTGTACTCTGCATTTCTCCTGCGTCGGCCAGAACAACCCTATAACCTAATTTTTCAATTGCCTGAATAATTTTTTTATCATCAACCTTTTTTTCATCAAAATCAACCGCAGCTTTTCCGGCGGCAAAATTAACATTAACTTTTGCCACACCATCCATTTTTTTCAAAAAAATTTCAATGTTCATCGCGCAACTCGCGCAATCCATTCCCTTAATCTGGAAAATTTTTTGTGTCATATATTTTAAATTATTAATAAAACCTAAAACTTTAATCAGTCACGACAAATTTTCCCCAAACCATTTTCATCCAACAGGAAAACGGTATTTCACCGATTTCCGTCGGAGTAAATTCAATAATATTTTCTCCGTTTTTTAAATTTTGATTTATACCAAATTTTTCCACCAAAATCGCGTTTGTACATCCACTCATTTGTTTAACATTGATAACCCAACGCACCGGTATCCCCTTCTTAGCATATAACACATTCGGAACGTAACCGCGATAAGTCAAATCCATTTTTACCGTCTGGTATTCTCCCTCGGCCAACTTATCCGCGCCGGGAGAAACGGCAGCCGTCTGCTGCCTTGGCAGGAGCGAGCGAAAACCGATGCCGAAGTTGCTAAGCCCACGATTCAGCATGAACAAACCAAGAAGAATTACCACGACGCCGGAAATTTTCATCATCTTTTTTATCCTCTCGCCGGAAATTGAAGAAATAAAATATCCGAATCCGAACATAAGAAAAGATGTACCCAAGGCAAAGAAAAACATGGAGAGCGCACCGGTCCAGACGCGGCCTGTCCCCAACGCATAAAATTGCACTGCCTGAAGCGGCCCGCAAGGCATCAAACCATTCAGCAAACCGATGAAAAACGGCCCTCTCGGTTTTGCAGACCTTTTCTGCGAAAACAAATATTTGGCGATAAACGCCGGTATTTTTGATTTTATCTTTTCAATAAAGTTAATATTCCGGACAAGCGACGCCCCCATCGCAAGCATAAAAACCGCGGCGAACAAAGTCAAAATGCCGGAAAAAACCGGATTTATCCCGAAAAACGATCCGATGCCGCCCAGGATCGCTCCAATTACAGTATAAGAAATAACTCGTCCAAAATTATAATAAAAATGGGGCAGAAAATTTTTCCGGTCGCCGACGCCCAAACAATGGCCAGCGGTATATGTAACAACAAGCCCGCCGCACATTCCAACGCAATGAAAACTGGCAAGAAGCCCAATTATAAACAATAAGCCATAACCCAGATTTTTATCTTGAAGCCGGGAAAAAATCTCTAGTGCTCCATTTTTTTCCAAAATAAAATATATTCCTAAAAGTAATACTGCCCCCAAACCGACCAACACGTATTTCACCACCCTAATTTCAAAATCATCCCTTTTTTTTGGAGGCACGCTTTTTTTGCCGCCAGACTGATCCTCATTAACGACTTCCACGCCATAACCGTGCTCTTTTATTTTATCAATAACTCTTGAGGCTGATTTTTCACCCGGTTCTACTTCTACTTCTGCTTTGCCAGAAATATAATCAACTTTTACATTTTTCACGCCGGGCACACTTTTAATTTCCATTTCCAAAAGTGTCTTGCAACTCTGACAGTGCATTCCCGATATTTTAAAAACTATATTTTTTGACATAAATTGTTAGTGCGTTTTTATGCGCGTTGGCATTTCCGGCGCCGCGGTTGAGACGCGATTTTTACGTACTAAATTTTGTTACTTGTTTTATAAATTCCCATCAATTCCTTTACCATGCCATGTTGTTTTTTCTTATTCCTTCCAAGCGCCGCGCCAATTATGCAGGTATCAAAATGCCCTCCCAAAATCAGCTCATTAACTTTGTGCAAGGCGTTGATCACTCCCTTGTTTTGTTTAATGATGTCAATACAATAAGAGTCTTTCTCAATCATTTTTCTGACACCTTCCAAATGTCCCCTCAAATAATTCATTCTTTTTAAACACTCTTTCTTAACATTCTGTTTCATAATTTTTTAAATTAACTTTTAGATTTCTCCTACCCCCACCCAGGGGGTCTGGGTATAAAATACCATTACCCCAAAACATTGTCAAATAAAGTTATCCACATCAAATAATTTTCTAAAAACAAAAACGCCCGGCGTAATTTTGTCGGACGTCTGCAAAACCTGTCTTTAAAAAGCTATCTTCTTTTCCGGACAGTCAGTTCTTCCCATAAAACAAGTGCTGGACTCGCGATAAAAATTGAGGAATACGCGCCCAAACCAATACCGATAATCAAAGCCAGGGCAAAATATTTTACTGACTCCCCTCCCCAGAAAAATATGGCCACGAGCGCAAGCAGGGTCGTGAGAGTTGTATTGATCGAACGCGCGAAAGTTTGATTAACACTTTCATTTACAGTCTTGTCAAAATTTTCATAATCACCTCCGGCATGGATTAAATTTTCTCTGACGCGATCAAAAACCACAATGGTGTCGTTTACAGAGTAACCTAAAATAGTAAGAATCGCTGCGACGAAAGTACTATTCACTTCCACGCCCATAAACCTTCCAAGTATGGCGAAAATTCCGATCGGAATTCCGACGTCGTGGAGCAAAACCAAAACCGCAATCACGCCGTACTTCCAGGAAGCCATTGGTTTTGAAACTTTTCTGAAAGCCCAGGCGATATAAATAATAATACAAATCAAAACAATAATCATGGAATAAATCGCCTTTGTCCGCAATTCTTTGCCAATCGTCGGACCAATAGATTCAAATCTCTTTTCTTCCATTTCACCAAATTTTTCTCCAAGATGTTTTAAAATTTCCTGATGTCTCGGCTCATCAACTGACTTAAACCGCAAAAGCACGCCACTTTCTCCCACTGGCTGAATACTGACATTTTCTGCGCCAAAACTCGCGAGATCAGAAGCTAAATCCGTTGTCACAGGACGGTTTTTAAAAGATAATTCCAGAAGCGAACCGCCGGTAAAATCAATACCGAATTTCAACCCCCAAAGAGCGACCGCTACAACAGACGCTACAACAAGCGCGCCCGCGATTACAAGCCATAATTTTCTGTGTCCAATAATGTTAACCATATTTATAAATTCAAATTAATTACTTTTTATTTTTCACACCAAATAACCGCGTGCTCTTACCCTGGAACCATGGCGCAACAAAATTCAAAAATGTCCGCGTAATAAATAGAGCTGAAAACAAACTCATTATCACACCAACCGAAAGAGTCAGGGCAAAACCCTTGATCATGCTTGTGGAAAACCAGAACAAAACTAAACAAGAAATTAAAGTTGTAAGATTGCCATCGCGAATTGAAGGCCAGGCACGCCGGAACCCCTCGTCAATCGCCGAACCCAATGGTTTTCCGAGCCGTAATTCTTCTTTCAATCTTTCAAAAATCAGGACGTTCGCGTCCACGGCCATACCGACTGACAAAACAAAACCGGCAATGCCAGCCAAGGTCAATGTGACAGGAATCAATTTGAAAAGAGCGAGAACCAAAGCGGCGTAGAAAATCAAAGACAGGGCGGATAAAAATCCGGGCAATCGATAATACAAAATCATAAAGATAATAACTGCCAAAAATCCAAGTAACCCGGCAATTAAACTTCTTGCTACCGATTCTTGACCAAGCGCCGCACCAATTGTTTCCTGACTAATCAAATTAATCGGCACAGGCAGAGCGCCGGCGTTCAAACGCTGCGCCAAAAGTTTTGCTTCAGGAATTGTAAAACTTCCGCTGATAACCGCCTTGCCTTCTTTGATCGCCTCATTTACCCGCGGAACGGAAATTGGCTCGCCGTCCAGTAGAATGGCGACTGGTTTACCGACATTTCGCTCGGTAATTTCACCAAATAATTTTTTTCCTTCATCATTAAATTCCAAACTTATTTCCGGCGCGTTAGTGTTTGGATCAAACTGAACTTGGGCGCGCACTAACTGTTTCCCCGTGAGTCCGGTATAAGCCCATTCCTCGGCCGGCGGCAAAATTTCCGCTTTTGTTTTTTTATCAATCAAAATTCTTGAAACGCGGTATTCTTTTATAATTTTTTCATCTGTTTTATAAATCAAGTGATATCCAAATTGCGTTTCAATAACATCTGAAATTTCTCCGACCTTCAGAGAAAACGCTGCTTCTTCAAACGGTTTTACCATCATATCTTTTCCAAACCATCCGAGATCACCGCCGGAAGATGCGGCGCCCGGTTCAGTGGAATTCGCCTTGACCAAATCAATAAAATTTTCCGCCGTCGCCTGCGCTTTCAATTCATCAATTTTTTTCTTGGCATCTTCTTTTGATAAATCACCTGCACAACTTTGCGCTCCTTCCCAACAAATTAAAAGATGATTTGCTTTTGCTTCTTTTGAATCCTGTGTCGCCTCCAATTTAATAATGCCGATATTTTCATCAGTTTCAATCAGGCCGCTTACCCCGCCAACTTTAAGTTTTGCCGCATCGTCATATAAATCTGCGTATATTCCATTCTTTGTGATAAATCCTAAATCGCCGCCGACCGCTTTTGTCGCCTCATCAGTAGAATATTCCTGAACTAAAGCAGCAAAATCCGCATCGCGCGCCCGGGCTTTTTTCAAAACTTCATTTGCCGTTTTTTTGGCCGCGGCATTATAATCATTCATTTCCTTTTTCTGGTCAGCAGTTAATTCTGTTTCAGCCGGAACGGCTTGTTCTTTAAATTCCAAAAGCGGCGTTTCACCAATCATCTTAATGGCCTCTGATACATCTTTAATCCCGGCCAATTCCACGATCACCCGCTGGCTCGCTCCGGCGTTTGTTGTCTGGACAACCGGCTCGGCCACGCCAAACGCGTTCACGCGGCGTTCAATCACGTCTCGCACACCTTCAAGCGCATCGTCACGATCTTTATCTGGAATTGCTGAAGTGTCGGCTTCATAAATCAAATGCGTTCCGCCCTGCAAATCTAAGCCCAAACGAAATGGTAATTTGTAAAATTGCGGTAGGCTAATTCCGGTCGTTTTCTTCAACCAGTCCACTCCTTTATCATAATAACTTGGATAATTCAAGAATCCGGCGAGCATTGTGATAGCCAGAATTAAAATAATGAGCCACCAAACTTTGGCTCTGGCAGTTGTAAATAGATTTTTTCTCGCGTTTGCGAAGAATCTTTTGATTTTGTTCATAGATTAAAAAAATTATCCTCCTTGTGGATATTTTATGAGTTTAGCGCAAATGGATTAAAGTGTAAAGTGGCCCTATCGCCCTGGTTTTACCACAATCTCTTCATAACGCTCTTGTTCAATATCCGACACAAACCCATCAAGGCCTTCCATTTGTTCATTTAACTCGGTCATTTCAACGCGAAGCGCTTCTGCGCGGCTCGCCTCAACTGCCGGGTCACTTAACTCAATTTTTATTTCCTCAATTCTTGTCCGTAAGCCATCTGCATACTCCGTCATGTCTCCACCTAACTGCTCGACTTCTTCTGGAGATAACGCCCTTTCCGGGCTCTCGATTTCTGGCCTTTCAAATTTTTCTGACATAAATTTTAACTTATTTCCCACAACACTTTTTATACTTTTCCCCGCTGCCGCAAGGGCACGGATCATTTCTGCCGATTTTTTCTCCTTCAGCTGTGCGCGGCTTGGCCTTGATATCAACGGCCTGATTTCGACTGTCGCCTTCTTTTGCCGGCGCGGACATTTTAACACCCTGACGTTCCAAAAGCGACGGCGCGGTTTTTGTCTCCAACCCAACTTTATAAACATTGTAAACAACTTCCCGATTTATCAAATGCATCAATTCCTGGAACATTCTGTATGTTTCTTTTTTATATTCAACAAGCGGATCATGCTGACCATAGCCGCGAAGGCCGATGCCGGTGCGCAAATAATCAACCGCACTTAAATGATCAACCCAAAGAGAATCAATCGCCCGAAGCATCATCGCGCGCTCAATTTGGCGCATAATTTTTTCTCCGTCCTGATTGATTTTTTCCGCCTGCTCGGAAATTCTCTTTTCTAAATTTTCATAAGCCGCGCGCGCTAACTCCATCAAATATTCAATGATACGAGTACGTACCGCCGCGTCATGCGCTTTGTCTCCAGCCCAGCGGCGGATGTCATCCATTTTAATCCGCGTTTCCGGAGCGACCGAAAAAATCGTGCTAACTACTTCATAAATTTCTTCCAAATTCCAATCCCCTTCTTGTTCCGAAGCGGTATGGAACAAAACAACTTGCTCAATTTCATCTTCAATCATTTCCAAAACTTTATCTTTACTATTTCCCGCCGCCAAAATGTCACGGCGTTTTTTATAAATCACTTCGCGATGCTTATTCAAAACATCGTCATAATCAAGCAAATGTTTTCTGATGTCAAAATTGTGTCCTTCCACGCGACGCTGTGCCGATTCAAGCGAGCGGGACACTATCTTGTTTTCAATCGGCATATCTTCCGGCATATTAAGCCGCGTCATCAAACCCTTTAGCCGATCACCAGCAAAAATTCTCATCAAATCATCTTCAAGAGAAAGATAAAATTGTGATGAACCAGGATCGCCTTGGCGTCCAGCACGGCCGCGCAGCTGATTATCAATTCTACGAGAATCATGGCGTTCAGTTCCTAAAATATGGAGTCCGCCGAATTCCCGAACTTTTTTTGCTTCTTCAGGATCAGCTGGATTTCCGCCCAAAATAATATCGACACCACGTCCAGCCATATTTGTCGCGACCGTCACGGCTCCCCGCCTCCCGGCTTGGGCAATAATTTCCGCTTCTTTTTCGTGATGTTTGGCATTTAAAACCTGATGCGGCACACCTTCGCGCTCAAGCATCTGGCTTAAAAGTTCATTTTTTTCAATAGAAATCGTACCGACCAAAACCGGCTGTCCCTTTTCATAGTGCTCTTTTATTTCTCGGACTACGGCCGCAAATTTTCCTTGTTCAGTTCGATAAATCCGATCAGGCAAATCCTCACGGATCATCGGCTTGTTGGTCGGAATAGAAATAACTTCCAAATTATAAATTTTAGAAAATTCTTCCGCCTCAGTAAGCGCGGTGCCGGTCATGCCAGCCAGTTTCCCATAAAGCCGGAATAAATTTTGAAAAGTGACAGTGGCCAAAGTTTTTGATTCTTCGCGAACGCGCACGCCTTCTTTGGCTTCAATTGCCTGGTGCAAGCCTTCGCTGTAACGCCGACCAACCATCAATCGTCCGGTAAACTCATCAACAATTATTACCTCACCTTCGCGGACAACGTAATCCCGATCGCGTTTAAACAAAGTTTCGGCGCGCAGAGCCTGCTCAATATGATGAACCATGGTAATGCCGCCCGAAGTATAAATATTTTCCACGCCAAGCCATTTTTCCATTTTGGCAATACCCGCTTCAGTCAAAGTCGCAGCGCGCATTTTTTCATCAATATTGTAATCTTCGTTTTCTTTAAGGCGCCGCACCAGTACGGAAAATTTCGCGTAAAGATCTCCTGACTCCTCGGCCGGCGCGGAAATAATCAAAGGGGTCCGAGCTTCATCAATCAAAATGCTATCAACCTCATCAATAATCGCGTAATTCAATTCGCGCCCAACCATATTTTCCAAACTCGTCACCATGTTGTCGCGCAAATAATCAAAACCAAATTCATTATTCGTGCCGTAAAGAATATCTGCGGCGTAAGCATCTTTTCTCGGGACCGGCCGCAAAAATTCCTGGACAACTTTAAAACTCCCGAGTTTGTCGCGCTCTTCATCTTTTGCTTCGCTTTCCGGATTGTATTTTTGATCATACAAAAATGCTGCGTCATGCTGGATGCAGCCGATCGTTAAACCCAACGCGTTATAAATCTGCCCCATCCAAACCGCGTCTCTTTTTGCCAAATAATCGTTCACAGTAACGACATGAACTCCCTTACGGGGCAGCGCGTTCAAGTACACTGCCAGAGTGGCAGTCAAAGTTTTTCCTTCACCAGTTTTCATTTCCGCAATTTGCCCACGATGCAAAACAACGCCACCGATAAGCTGCGCGTCAAAATGTCTCTGGCCCAAAACTCGTTTTGCCACCTCGCGCACCACGGCAAAAGCTTCGGGCAAAATATCATCTAAGGTTTCATTCTTCATCAGCCGCTCCTTAAACTTTCCCGTCATCTCTCTTAATTCTTCAAAAGAAAACGACTCGAATTTTGCTTCGAGTTCGTTGATCTTATCAATAATCGGCTGTATTTTCTCTATGATTTCCTTGTTCGGATCACCGAATATTTTTTCCAAGAATCCCATAAATTACGGCTCATTATCTAAAATAAAATTTATCACTGTCACATCCCGCCCCGCTAATAGTACCTAGTATTTTATATTTTAATTTTATTATACCAAATACAAGATACTATATACTTCCAATTATGGTACAAATACCGCCGCAGAAATAACTGTTGTCCATAAACCATTTTTATCCGCTACGGCTGACTGTGTAATGTTTGTCGTTTTAACTATCTTTCCGCTGACTTTATAAATTTGTTCGCGTTCATCCCAGGCCTTATCCATATCAAATTCCACGCCGAGCGTTGAAGCAAGCATTGACGCCGCCAAATCCTCGGCATATTCTCCGGCTTTTTCTTCGGTCTCGCCAAATGGATGATGTTCAGAAAGATATCCGTAATGGGTTGGATCGGCCGGCAAGGCCAAACCAATAGATGAAGCAATAAGCCGGTTGGGTTCGTTCGTGGCATTTCTTGCCATAACACAAAAAACTATTTCCCCTGCTTTAAGTTCGGCAAGCCCCTGGGTTTTGCCGATCATCTTACATCCCGGCGGAAAAATACTAGAAACACAAACAATATTAAACTTTTCAATCCCAGCGTCACGAAGCGCCGCTTCAAAAGATTGAAGCATCTGTTTATGCTTTCCTGCGCCTTTCGTAAAAAAAACTTTACTTGGAACCATTTCTTTAAAAATTAAAATTATGAATTAATAAATTATATCCCCTCGTTCCGTTCTCGTTTTCCTTTTATTTCATTATCTCCAGGCCGGACGCCTTTTGCCACAACCGTCATTCTTTTTGCCAATCGCGCGCCGCGCTTAACTTTTGCGTCTTTAGCACCTTTATAAGATTTAATTTGCCGTTCTAATTCTTTTTTCACTAAAACAATTGCTTGCCTCAAATCTTTATGCGTTTCTTCAGCTCGCAAAATTTTTCCGGGTAAACGAATATCTGCTTCGGCAAGATAAACCATTCCCCCGGTTTTATGATGTTTCGTCGTCCGCGCCACCTCAACCCAGGCTTCGGCCACGCCGTCGGCATCATAGGTCGGAATAAATTTCGCCAACCCTCCGATTTTTTCATCAACGAAAACCACAATACTTTCAATCGGTTCTAAGTTTGTCCATTTTAAAGTAATTTTCATAAAAAGAAAACTATTATTCTTCGAGCGAGGCTAAAAGCCGAGTCGAGAAGTTCTCGACTTCGCTCGAACAGTAAATTTCAATTATTATAGCAGATTTAAAAGATTATTCAATTTACCAATTACCAGTTACCAATTACCAGTTATTTCAATCAAAATCCGACGTATTCCACTTCTTCTTCCAACTGCACCCCGACTTCGTCGCGCACTTTCATTTTTACTAAACTTGAAAGAGCAATAACATCCGCGGCGGTCGCCTCTCCCGTATTCACAATAAAATTTGCGTGCTTTTCGGAAATTTTCGCTCCACCGATTTGTTTTCCTTTCAGATCACACTGCCCAATAAGCCACGCCGCTGGAATTTTTCCTTTTTGAATGTAATCGGGCGGCACGTCTTCGTGCGTATGTTCTTTAATAATTTTTACAATTTCATCGGTCACTTCAATATTTTTGAAAAATGATCCGGCAGATGAATCGGTTGGAATTTTTCCATCCCGCGCCGCAAAAATTTTATCCATCTCTTCTTTAATTTTATTTTTATCTCCCGGGGCCAATTTTAAAACTACTTTTAAAATAACCCCGCCTTCGCGTTTAAAAATACTTTCGCGATATCCAAATTTACAATCTTCTTTTCCGTAATTCTTGATTCTCGATTTTTTATTTTTGATTCTCAATGCTTCAATTTCTTCCACTGATTCCCCCATCGCGTGCCCGTAAGCCCCGGCATTTCCCCGCACTGCCCCGCCAACTGTTCCTGGAATCCCCGCCGCCCATTCCAAACCAGTCAATCCGTTCTCCATGGCCGCCTCCACTATCTTGGATAATGATGCCCCGGCGTCCGCCACAATCCTACAATTCATGACGTAAACTGTTAACTCTGAACTATTAACTTTTATCACCAAACCATCAAAGCCATCATCGGAAAATAAAACATTGCTCCCGCCGCTAAAAACAAAAAAATTTATCCCCAAGTCCCCTACCGCTTCCACGGCGCGCCTAACTTCCTTCTTGCTTTTCGCAATAAAAAAATATCTGGCCGGCCCGCCAATTTTAAAAGTGCAGTGACGCGAAAGTGCTTCATTTTCCAAAACTCCCTCGCCCAATTTTTCTCGCAATTTATCTATCATAAGTATTACTATTCTACCAAAAATTACTTATAAAAACAAGATTAAAGATTATATTAAAATAAAAAAAGAGCCCAATGTCGAGTTTCCGCCAAAGGCAGGTTCTCGAACATAGGGCTAAGAGCAGAGTTCACCGTCGTGGTCAAGCGTAAGAAACGGGACTGGTCCGACCGTGTACTTTGGGTCACTTTCATCAAGCGACCCAAGCCATCCTGGACAGTGTGGGCAGGACAACTCATAGATTGGGGCAGCGACAACATCGCCACTGTAGCCTTTCACCGGCTCACGCTTGCACTGCCTAATCAGGGTTTCCGTACCGCACCGTTTACACCGGATGAGTCTGTCATAGTCTTGTTCAGTCTCGAGGTGCCATCCTTCAATTTGGTAAGGATGACCCCGAAACTCATGTTTCTCTGAAACCCAACGCATGGACTACTCTCCCCTCCTTTACCTTTGTGGCCTGTACTCGCCAGCGCACCATGCGACCGACAAGCATTTGCCAACACTTTATACTATAATCCTTTTACCTTTTTGTCAATAAGATGTATAATTTCAAATTATGAAGAAACTAAATTTTCACGAATCCGACGACCCGTTGGCGGAGAAAAAATATTCGCCGGTTAAGGGAATTGTTCATAAATACCATGACCGGGTGATTTTTTGCCCGACCTACGCTTGCCCCTCGCGTTGCGATTTTTGTTTTAGAAAAAATTTAGTAGACGGAAAAAACGGCCAGCTTAACAGATACGAAATGGCCGCGGCGATTGATTATATTAAAAAAGGTAAAAACATCCGCGAGGTGATTTTGTCCGGTGGCGACCCATTTTTTCTACCCCCAAAAATTTTGTTGGACATCTTAAAAAACCTGTCCGCCATTTCGCATATTAAAATTCTGCGGATTCACACGCGGATTCCAGTTACACTACCACGACGTGTCACGAAAAAACTAGCGGCCATGCTCCGCCGCGCCGCGCCGATTTGGATTGTAATCCATATTAATCATCCAAAAGAAATTACGCCGCAATTTAAACAAGCCGTCGCCATATTGCGACAAGCCAGCATTCCCCTTCTCTCCCAATCGGTTTTACTCCGTGGAGTAAACGACAACTTTGAAACTTTGAAAAAATTATTTTATGGATTTGTGGAACTCGACATCAAACCATATTATCTTCACCAATGCGATCCGGCGCGCGGCACAAAAAACTATTGGGTACCAATAAAAAAAGGTAAAAAAATAATGCGCCAATTGCGCAAAGAAGTTTCTGGTATTTGTTTACCAACTTATGTCGTCGACTCGCCGCACCGCGGCAAAACGCCGTTATACTAGATTTTATTGTTCGAGTAACCCGCCGAATCGGCGGGGCGTCGAGAACTTCTCGACTCCGCTTCGCTCCGCTCGAAGAATAATATATTTTAGACTTTCAATTTTTCCAACAATAACTCCCCTACCCTCCAAACATCGCCCGCCCCCATTGTAATAACAATATCGCCACTTTTAACTTCTTTCGCCAAAAAATCCGCCGCTTCGGGAATGGTCGGAATATAGAGAGCATCCTTGCCCTCTTTTTTTATTAACTCAACAAGTTCGCCAGAACTTACTCCACCGGCCTGCTCGCGCGTCGAACCGTAAATATCAATCACAATTGTTTTATCAACCGCGCCAAACGACTTAGCAAAATCAGCGAGCAATGCTTTAGTCCTTGTAAAAGTATGTGGATGAAAAACGCACCAAATCCGTCGGTCCGGATATTTCTGCCGCGCCGCCTCAAGCGTCACGCGAATTTCCGTAGGATGATGGCCATAATCATCAATCACTAAAACTCCGCCCGCCTCACCTTTTATTTCAAACCTCCGCACCGCGCCAGAAAATTTTCCGAGCGCCTCGCGCAATTTATTCCCTGAGCCTGTCGAAGGGCCAAATCCTAATTCTCTGGCCGTGGCAATAACAGCCAAGGCATTTGCCACATTATGATTTCCGAGTAACTGAATTTTAAAAATCCCGTGCGACTCATTCTTTTCCAAAACCTCAAATTCTATTCCGCCATTTTTTTGAACAATATTTTTCGCCTGCCAGTCGCCGGCCGTCAAACCATAAAAAATAACTTTACACTTCGCCACAGCCGAAATTTCTTTTACATTTTTATCATCCGCGCACGCTACCAAAAATCCGTCCCCAGAAATTTTCTCCACGAATTTTCTGAAAGCATCATTATACTCTTCCGGCGTTTTGAAAAAATCAGGATGGTCATACTCCGCGCTCGTCAAAACTATTGCCCGCGGATCAAGATACAAAAATTTATTTTGATATTCATCGGCTTCAACCACGACATATTTTCCGCGGCCGTCCCGAGCATTACCGCCAAGTTGCGGCACAGCTGAACCGACAATCACCGTCGGATCGCTCCCCAATTCTTGCAAAACAAATCCGAGCATTGCTGTCGTCGTCGTTTTTCCATGCGTTCCGCAAACTGCAATGCCAAAACCTTCCTTTAGAATCTCTCCGAGTGCTTCGGGATAACTCAAAATCGCGACGCCACTTTTCTTAGCCGCCGCCAATTCCGGATTTTCTTCGGTGTAGGCCGTGGAATAAATAATGAGATCGGGTTTCTCCGCCACTAAATTATCCGCGTCAAAACCTTCGTAAAATTTTATTCCGCTTTTTTCTAAAACTTCGTCGGTAAAAAATTTTTCATGCGTGTCCGAGCCCGTAACTTCTGCGCCGCGCAATTTAAAAATCTGAGCAATGGCGGTCATGCCCACTCCCTTAATTCCAATAAAATAAATTTTCTTCGCAGTTTTTAAATCCATATTTGAGATTTTATCCTATCACTTTTTCGCAATTGTGACAATATTCCATCCATTCCAAGAGTGCGCCTTCTTCCCCTTTCTGATATAAAAATTGTCCAAAACTTCAAATCCCGTTCCTTTGACGAGACGCTTCAATTCCCGTAAAGTAAAAGCATGAACATACCGTTTTGCCACGGCTTTCCCACTTTCGTTACTTTTCCAGGGAACCATTGCGTCGCCAAAATCCAAGTCGCTCTTTCCGAACAATTTTAAAATAATATTTTTCGCTAAAAACATCAAATATTTCTTCCTGAAAAGCGCCCAATTGGTCATGATTAAAAACCCATTTGGCGAAAGAACTTTACTAACATTTTCCAAAACTTTTTTTCGCAAATTTTCCGAAGGAATATGATGCAAAGTGGCGATCAAAAAAACTACATTATATTTTTCCCCCTTCCACCAATCTAAATTCGTCACGTCGCCCAACAAAAATTTTTGAGACTCACTTTCTCCCCATCGCTTTTTAGCAAAATTCAAAAGTTCAGGCGAATTATCAATGCCGGTGTAGTGGATTGACTTATCCTTCAGGGCATCGTACAATCTTCCATTGCCGCATCCTAAATCAAGCACGCGGTCGCCTGGCATCATGCTTTCCGCAAAATCACGCATCTCATTCCAAAACCTCTGTCGCGTTTGGGAAAAATGCGGCGCAATTACTGCGTAATTCTCTTTCACTTCATCTAATACTTTTTTTACGACTTCTTCTTTCATTTTTGTTATCGCCTGAGCTTGTCGAAGGCCCCTCTCCGCCGGAGGCGGATCTGCCTATGGCACGAGACTCACTTCGTTCGCTCAGGGAATAAAATATAACGTCAGATGAATACCATCGAAATCATTACAAGACAACTTATAAAAGATAAACCCGAAACCCGCAAAAATCTTGCTGACTTAAAACGGCAAGTTGCGGGTAAATTTAAATTACCGCCGCCACTTTCCTCCGCTATTTTTAGAATTTATAAAAAACTTTTGCAACAGAAAAAAATTAAACGCGACGAACGACTGGAATTGCTTTTAAAAAAACGTGAAGTGCGGACAATTTCCGGCGTCGCGCCAATCGCTGTTTTAACAAAATTTTATCCTTGCCCCGGCCGCTGCGCCTATTGCCCGACAGAAAAAAACATGCCGAAAAGTTATTTGTCCAATGAACCAGCCGTGATGCGCGCCATTACTTTTAATTTTGATCCCAAAAAACAAGTCGCCGGACGAATCAAAGTTTTGGAAATGAACGGCCATCCGACCGACAAACTGGAACTGATCGTGATCGGCGGAACTTGGTCCGCTTTGCCCGACGAATATCAAAAATGGTTTATTCAAAAATGTTTTGACGGAGCAAACGGCAGAAAATCATCTTCGCTCGCCGCGGCGCAAAAAATAAATGAAACAGCTCGACACCGCATTATCGGTATTACTTTGGAAACCCGGCCTGATTATATTACGCCCGAAGAAATAAAGCGAATGCGAGAGCTTGGCGCCACAAGAGTCGAGCTTGGCGTGCAGACCATTTATAATACTATCTTACAGCGAAATCGCCGCGGACACAATGTTGCCGCAACCATCCGCGCTACAAAACTTTTGAAAGATGCCGGTTTCAAAATCTGCTACCACTTGATGCCAAATCTTCCGGGTTCGACCCCAGCCAAAGATTTAAAAATGTTCCGCGAAATTTTTGCTAATCCAGACTTCCAGCCGGATATGATTAAAATTTATCCTTGCGTTGTAACACGCGGTTCGGAAATTTATGCATGGTGGAAACAAGGAAAATACAAACCATATTCGGACAAACAACTTTTGGAGTTACTCATCAATATTAAAAAAATAATTCCGCCCTACGTTCGCATAAATCGCTTGATCCGCGACATCCCCGGCCCGAGCATTGAGGCGGGAAATAAAATTTCCAATCTGCGGGAGGTGCTTCAGCGGGAAATGATGTACCGCGGCCTTAGTTGCAAATGCATCCGCTGTCGGGAAATTGGTCACCAAAAAAATATTAAATACTCTGTCCCAAAACTATTTGTCAAAAAATATTCTGCTTCCGGCGGTACGGAATATTTTATAAGTTTTGAATCTCGGGATAAAAAAATTCTCTACGCTTTTTCCCGTTTGAGAATTCCCAATTTTAAAACACCGACTATTTTGCCGGAATTAAAAGACGCGGCCTTAATTCGCGAACTGCATACTTATGGACATCTTGTTCCGATCGATAAAAAATCACCTGGCGCGACGCAGCATCTTGGTCTTGGAAAAAAATTAATGACTGAAGCGGAAAAAATTGCGCGAAAATCCGGCATCAAAAAAATGTCCGTCATTTCCGGCATCGGCGTCCGGGAATATTACAAAAAACTTGGATACAAAAAAGAAGGAACGTACATGGTGAAATCTCTGTAGCCGTCATCGCGAGGAGCCGAAGTCGACGCGGCAATCCCATTGATGAGATTGCTTCGCTACGTTCGCAATGACAAAATACAAGCCCGCCCTCTCCGGCGGGTTTTTAAAATAAAAAAAGCGGACTCAAGGTTTTCACCAAGAATCCGCGCTGCCTCCTACTCCTCACGAATGCCCTCGTCTATGTTCTTGAAAAAACTCACGGTTCGTGGCAAAGAATGCGGTATCGCCTCCGCTCATTCACTAGTCTTTGCAGCTCGTTGAAGACCGGGCCATTGTAACAGTCGGTCCGGCTGGAAGCCAGGTAGGCGTCAAGTTCATGATCCAGATCGTCAATGTCACGCTCAGTGGCCTCACGAATCGCCTGCTGGCGATCCTCTGAGGTCTCGATCATCTCGTCACAGATGCCCTCTCCTTGCCGCCAAATCTTCAATCTTAGATATTGACCGGCAGTTCCACCAAGAGCCGAATCGCAGACGACGACTTCGACCCAAACCGGATCGGTCGGCTCGGGCTCTCTCGCGCCGCAGCCGAAAACCATGAAGGCCACGCCAACGAAGAACCCGATGCCACCAAGAATCGCCACGCCTCGCTCCCAGCGATCCCAGACGCCCCAGCGAATCTTCCAATTTTCTTGGATGATCTTCGCGGCCGTACCGGGCCCGACAAGCGCCATGACGGCACCGACGAAAGCAAGTGTGCTCCACCCATGATCATACCCCATCTCCCTCCTCCTTTCTCACTTATCGCCCACATTCAGGCGAATATAAAATTATCCAATACTTTTTGCTTTTTGTCAATAATTAAAGTAAAATAAAATAGCATTAATAAATTATCATTACTTAGCTGTCCGAAACTATGAAGTAATACGATAAGCAAACCGAATCTCAGTAACTTAATAACTAAGTAATTTTTTATTTTATACCTATGACATTTTTATCAAAATTTGATCCCGAAATAGCGAACGCAATTGAAAACGAAATTAACCGCCAACGAAATGGTTTGGAAATGATCGCTTCGGAAAATATCGTAAGCCGCGCGGTGCTGGAGGCCATGGGTACCCCGCTTACCAATAAATATTCCGAGGGCTACCCAGGCAAACGATATTACGGCGGAAACAAATTTATTGATGTTTCGGAAAATTTGGCCATTGACCGTGCAAAAAAAATCTTTGGCGCCGAGCACGCCAATGTTCAGCCGCACTCCGGCAGCCAGGCCAATGCCGCGGCCTATTTGGCGCTCTTAAATCCCGGCGATAAAATTCTGGCCATGAATCTAGCGCACGGCGGGCATCTATCGCACGGTTCGCCGATAAATTTTTCCGGAAAATTTTATAACGTAGTTTTTTATGGCGTGGACAAAAATACCGGCCGGATAAATATGGATGAAGTCAGAAAAATCGCCATGGCGGAAAAACCGAAGTTAATTTTGACCGGCGCTTCGGCTTATCCCCGCGAAATTGATTTTGCCGCTTTCCGAAAAATCGCCGATGAAGTCGGCGCGTATTTAATAGCCGACATTGCCCACATCGCCGGACTGGTTGCCGCAAAAATTCATCCTGATCCAGTCCCCGTTTGCGATGTCGTTACAACCACAACTCATAAAACTTTGCGTGGTCCGCGCGGCGCTTTGATTTTATGTAAAACTGAAGACCGTCTGCGCCCCGATGACAAAAAAAATCTGGCGCAAAAAATTGACTCAGCGGTTTTTCCGGGAATCCAAGGCGGCCCGCTTGAACACATTATCGCCGCAAAAGCTGTCGCCTTTCTTGAAGCGCTCCAACCTGATTTTATTGAATACCAAAAACAAATTGTAAAAAATGCCAAAACTTTGGCAGACACACTTTTGGCCGGCGGACTGAAATTGGTTTCGGGCGGCACGGATAACCACTTAATTTTAATTGATCTTACTGGTACCGGACTTGGCGGAAAACAAGTTGAAGACGCGCTGGGCGTTGTGGAAATATACGTTAACAAAAACATGATTCCCTACGATAGCCAAAAACCAACTGATCCGTCCGGCGTGCGCCTTGGCACTCCGGCCTTAACCACTCGCGGAATGAAGGAAGAAGAAATGAAATTAATCGGCGAGATGATTGTAAAAATTATTAAAAACATTGACGATGAAAATGTAAAAAAAGAAGTCCGCGAAAGTGTTCACGGACTCGTGACGAAGTTTCCGGTCTATCCCGGATTGAGCGTGCTCTAGCCTGGGTTACGAAAGAATGGCTTCCCGTTACAGTCGCGATCGGGCGGCCAGGCGAGCACGGACGGCTGCCAGAACCAGCATATGAAAACGAGGACAGCGGGGATCATTAAACCCGCTATCAAGCCGATCGGACTGATGTGTGTATCCGTGATGAATCCGTACTCCCACGAAAACAACGGACCGCCAATCACGCCCACGAGGCCGAGTACAAAGCGCACTACTGCCCAAAATAACTTCATCGTTACCTCCTTCTGTCCCAATCCTATCACTTCATAAATAAAAATCAAATGTCCGCTCAAATTATAGATGGCAAAAATCTCGCGGCAGAAATCCGCGGCGAAATAAAAGAAGAAATTGCTGAATTGGGAATTACTCCCGGCTTGGCCGTGATTTTAGTTGGGGCTGATCCGGCTTCACACTTATATGTTGGCCTCAAGGAAAAAGCCGCGGCCGAAGTTGGAATTACTTTTGAAAAATTTTTATTTTTTGCCACCGAGCCGGAAGAAAAAATTATCGGGAAAATTCGGGAATTAAATTCCCGCCCGGACATTCACGGAATTATTGTCCAGCTTCCCCTGCCCCAAAGTTATGACGAAAATAAAATCGTCGCGGCGATTGATCCAAAAAAAGACGCTGACGGTTTTCATCCGGAAAATATCGCAAAACTCTTGGCCGGCGCGCCGGAAATTATTCCCCCAGTTATTTCGGGAATTTTAAAACTTATTGGATCAACCGGCACGAAATTAAAAAATAAAAAAATCTCCATCTTGGCAAACAGCGAAATTCTGGCAAAACCGCTGGAAAAAATTTTATCAGGCAACGATATCCAAACCATAATCACGCCGGAAACAATAACCACAGAAATTTCCGACGCCGACATTGTTATAACCGCCCTCGGACGGCCGAAATTCATTACCGCCGAAGCGATAAAACCCGGAACGATTTTAATTGATGTGGGCACGACACGACTGGAAGACGGCGCGACCGTTGGTGATGTTGATTTTGATTCCGCCGCCCCAAAAGCTGGCGCCATCACGCCCGTCCCCGGCGGCGTTGGACCAATGACCGTGGCAGAACTTCTGCAAAACGTTTTGAATCTTGCGAAAAAATAAATTTTCCAAAAACAAAACGCGGCCGCAAAGCCGTGTTTTTATTTTTTCTAAATTGCCTTAAATCTCGGGATAAATAATTTTATAAATTATTCCCAAGATAAAAACGAAAGCCACCAAACTCAAAACCCACTCAGAAACTTTAACTTTATATTCCGGCGTACGTTTCCCCTCTTTCTCCGCCTTTAACCAAATTAAAATTATCAAAAGCCCCTCAATCCCGCCGAGCACCGCGCCGGTAAAAGCAATAACTGAAATAAACGACGGCTTAGCCAAAAGAAAAATTATAAACGGCACGGCGCAAGCCAAAAGCCACGACAGCCAACCATTAATTTTAAAATCAAATTTAAAAATTTCTTTGAGATTAAGTCCCAAAACCAGAAAAGAAGTAGCAATCGCCAAAAACCCAAAAATCGCTCCGAAAAGAACAATATTATTGCCGAGCGGTCCGATCAATCCACTGATCGCTTCAGCGCTCGTATGCTCTCCCGAGATGCCAATCACTACAAAAGAAAAAAGAATAGTGATAACAATCGGAATCGCCGTACCCCAAATCAAGGCTTTCTTCATTTTCTTTTCCTGCCCGCGCAAAAGATCGCGAATCTCCGGCACGGCCGCGGCGCCGCCCAAAGCAAAAAGAATCACGCCGTAAGGAAAAAATATTTCTTTCAAATTCATAACATACAAATTCGGATACCAAACATAAGGCAAGCCAAAGGCCAAAATAACTCCTACGATCGCCAAAAGAAAAATTGTCATGGCAAATTCTATTGAAGCCACAAGTTTCAATCCGGCTCCGACAAAAAGCGACATAAAGACAAAAAATCCGAGCTGATACATTAAAACCGTTCCGCCAAAAACCGGTGCAAGAAGCAAATGTAAAAATTGTCCGCCAATTACAATGTAGGCAATCAACGCTCCATAAAAAGAAAAAATCTGCGCCAAGGCCGCGACCATCTTCCCCTTTTTCCCAAGATAAATTTCCGCATAACCAACCAGACGATGTTTACCTTCTGTCCGGAGCACTACTTCACCGTAGAGAATATGTACAAGCAGAAGCAGCATGCCCAAAATAAAAATGTAAGTCGCGCCTAAAGCAAAGCCGACTTTTTCCACGGCAAAAGGCACGCCAAAAATTCCTACTCCAACGATCATGCCAACCATTATGGCAACGGCATGAAAAAACTTCTTATTCATACTTCGTATTTAATTTAATATTTTAACATTATACCACAAACCCTCTCAAAACACCATAATTCAAGGGGAAAAGCCAAAAAAATTATTAATTACCTGTCATAGTGGATATTTTGTGTAAAAACCCATTTGCTTTTTTCCCGTGAATTGTTTAAGATTTAAGAACCTAAATCGCCATCTATGGCTATTGAAAAAATCACTCCGCAAAACATTGAAGCCGAACAATCTCTTTTGGGCGCGCTTTTAATTGACAAGGATTCCATAATCCGCGTCGCCGACATTGTCCGGACGGAAGATTTTTATAAAGAAAGTCATGCCGTAATTTATGAAGCGACTCTTGACCTTTTCGGCCGACACGAACCGATTGATATTTTAAGTTTAACTTCAAAACTTGAAGAACATGGAAAATTGGAAATGATCGGCGGAAGAAGTTATTTGATGACGCTTGCTAATTCTGTTCCGACCGCTTCGCACGTTGTCCATTACGCAAACATTGTCCAGAAAAAAGCGACTCTACGACGGCTCTTAACCGCCGCCGGAGAAATTACCTCACTTGGCTACAACGAAGAAGAAGATGTGGAGGTCGTCTTAGACAGGGCTGAACAAAAACTTTTTTCTGTTTCCCAGAAATACTTAAAACAAATTTTCATCCCGATTAAAAATATCTTAACCGAGGCCTTTGACAGAATTGACGAATTGCATCGGGAAAAAGGAAAACTCCGCGGCCTCACGACCGGCTATCATGATTTAGACAATCTCCTGGCCGGACTTCAAAAATCAGATCTTATCGTTTTGGCCGCCCGCCCTTCAGTCGGCAAAACTTCACTCGCCTTGGATATCGCGCGAAATGTCGCCACAAAAGCAAAAATCCCGGTTGGCATTTT
>JAHIRI010000021.1 GCA_018818855.1 Patescibacteria group bacterium | reverse complement strand
TTCATCAAATTTTGGGATATTTAAAATAGCAAAAGCTCCCGGACCGTATTGTTTTCGAAATTCTTCGCGGATTGGTCTTTCATTTTCTTCGGTCGGTTCAAGCCCGCGTTTTTTAACTTCGTCTAAAGTAATTTGACCAAACCTGACGTAGTGATAGCCTTTTTGGGCAAGCCAATCGGAAAACTCACTTTTTCCTGAACCGGTCATTCCGACCAAAGCAACAATTTTATGCATAAAAATTATTTACCTATCCTAAATTATATGAGATACACAAATTTTACTCCCTGAGCTTTTACTCCCTGAGCGAAGCGCAGCGGAGTCGAAGGGTCAAGATGGGAAAAATTTCCCTTCGACAAGCTCAGGGAATAACTTTTGGTTGTGTTTGCAATTTAATATTATCTAGTTAACTCAAGAAATTTAAATTTTAGCCCATCATATTCTTGCGTTTCTGATTCGTTTATAATTTTAAATTCGGAGTAGTCCGGGAAAAAAGTATCAACTTCAGCCGGTTCGTCGTCAACAATTGTTAAATAAAGTTTTTTCACGTGCGGCAGAAGTTGCGCGTAAATTGAAGCGCCGCCGATAACAAAAATTTCTTTATGATCATTTTTTAATTTTTCTTCTTCCATTTTCGCGCGTTCCAGGGCTTCTTCCGGAGAAGAAACAATAATACATCCCGGCGCCGTAAAATCTTTATTTCTAGTGATAACAATATTCACGCGGTTCGGGAGCGGGCGACCAAGGGAAATAAAAGTATTTCCGCCCATAATTATTGTATGGCCGGAAGTAATTTTTTTGAAATGTTCCAGGTCGGGCGGAAGATTCCAAAGGAGTTTATTTTTAAAACCGATCGCACGGTTTTCATTTGTGACGGCAATGGCTGAGATTGTCATATGATTTTAGTATTTTCCCCTCCTTCCCAAGGAGGGGCGAGGGGTGGTTCGGAAAATTGCACCACCCCTAACCCCTCCTCAAAGAGGAGGGGGAACTTCAGTTAAAACCCTCCGATGTTTGCGATCTCAGCTTTTATGGCCGGATGAGATTCGTAATTTTGTAATTCAAAATCTTCAAATTTGAAATCATCAATATTTTTTATGTCCGAATTTATTTTTAGGGTAGGGAAGGGGAACGGTTTTCGGGAGAGTTGTTCTTTGACCGCGTCAAAATGATTTGAGTAAATGTGAACATCGCCAAAAGTATGGACAAATTCTCCGGGCTTAAGCCCCGCGATTTGCGCGACCATTAGCAAAAGCATAGCGTAGCTCGCGATATTAAACGGCACGCCCAAAAATAAATCGGCGCTGCGTTGGTAAAGGCCGAGATTTAATCTTCCGTCCGCTGTGGTTTGAAATTGAAAAGTGGTGTGGCAAAACGGCGGAACTTCGTTGGCATTGCCTTTCGAAGCCATGGCGTAAATAAAATCGGGATTCCAGGCGGAAACGACATAAGATTTTCTATAAGGTTTTTCTTTCAAACCTTGGATGCACCAGCCGAGCTGGTCAATCTCGCGGCCGTCGGAGGCTGGCCAGCGCCGCCACATTTTTCCATAAACCATAATCAAATCGCCCCATTTTTTTACGAATTCATCCGTCGCTGGCAGCGATTCCAGTTTCGCGATAAATTGTTCTTGGGTCAAATCTTCTGTCGGGGCGGAGGCGAGGCAATATTTATGATAACGTTTCCACGCCCATTCATCCCAAATATGGATTTTTTGATCAAGTAGAGGTTTGATGTTCGTGTCGCCGGATAAGAACCAAAGAAGTTCAACTAAAATTCCCCGGAAAAAAGTTTTTTTCGTGGTGAGGAGCGGAAAACCTTGCGACAAATCAAACCTAATCTGCCGGCCAAAAACTGAACGAATAAACGGCGGTTCTTCACCCTTCTTTTTGTATTCTTCCAAAACCTCGGGAGTAAAAAAAAGTTTTTTGTCCGAGCCGTGGTCTAAAATATCCTGCGCGAGGTCAAGATATTGATATTCGGGGTGCTTATCCATAAAGGTATTATTTTTTGCTGTTAAAAATTGCCATGGACAAAAAATCACGATATTTGCCCTTATAAAAAACTTCGTCTTTCATCTTTCCCTCAATAATAAAACCCAATTCTCGATATACTTTAATTGCATGGTTGTTGTCTTCGATGACACCAAGATTGATTTTGTGGAGTTTCAATTTTTTAAATCCGTAATTGATGAGCCATTTTATGGCGATTTTCCCAATTCCCTTGCCGCGATAATCATCTTCGCCGATAGCAATAAATAAATCTGCGTTTTTATTGGACTTGCTAATATGTGATAACCCCATAAAACCTATTGGTTTAGAACTATCACAGATAGTAAAAAATTTCTTGTTTTTTGCTTTTAGATAATTAGAAAACCATTCTTTTTCTTTTTTCAGATTTGTCTTTTGTCCCATTTCATCGCCAATAAATTTGTTTACCTCGGGATTATTTAACCACTTTACACGATAGGGAATATCTTTTTGTAAATGTTTTCTAATTTTTATCATGTTTTGTTTACTTTATATCTAACTTGCAATATATCATCAGTGATTTTTATTGATTCAATAAAAGATAAGCGTTTTTCAAATTCATTTTCCGCAAAAAGGGGAACACCATTTCCGAGAATCGCAGGCTCAATATTTATTATCACCTCATCAATTAAATTTTCGGTTATAAACGCGCCATTGATGGTACTTCCGCCCGTAAGAATTACATTCTCGAAATTCATGGTCTCGGCTTTTTTAACCGCATCATCTGGCGAAGTAGCGAGTAGAAACGGCGGTTCTAATTTTAGATTTTTATCTCCTGAAACAACTATTTTTAATTTTGCATCAATGTCGTCAAAATTATAGTCTGACCATTTTTGAACAGCCTCATAAGTTTTTCTGCCGATAATAAAACAACCGTGCTTTTCAGCCAATTTGCGAAAGGATTCCCAGTTGGCATCAGACAAAAAATCTTCATCGCCATTTTTACTGGCAATCATTCCGTTTAAAGACATCGCCATGAACAATATTATTTTCATACAAAAATTTAAATATTTTTTTATTTCGTTTTACACCTGTACTTCTTTGCCAGAAGTAGCGACGCGGCCGCCTTGCCATTGGCCGCGGTATTGGTTGCCTTCGCCCAAAACTTCGTGAAAAGTAATATGGACAACGCGCGCGCCGAAAGAAATTTTAATATTTGATTTTCCAAGATTGCAAAGACCGAAAGTTAATTCTCCCTGATATCCCGGTTGGACAATGCCGTTAAAAAGTCCTAATCCGGAGCGGAAGAGAGTGGTGCGCGGAAAAATAATTCCGGAGACCGTCACTGGCAGATTTACTTTTTCCATCGTTTTTACTAAATAATATTTTCCGGGTTCAAAGACAAAAGCATTTTCTTTTTCAGATTTTCCTTCCTCATTTTTTGCCACCAGTTTGATGGCCGGCGTGTTTCGTTCTTCAACTCCCAAAAATCCGTCGCCTTCAAGTTCGTAAATTTCTCCGAGCCGCAAATCAAAACCGGCGCCTTCGGGATTATTTTTTTCCCGGTCGCATAAATTTTCCACCAAATTCATTTCTTTAACTAATTCGTGTAATTTTTTTATTCCGAGAATCATAAGTTATGAGAAGTAATTATTGCCTGAGCCTGTCGAAGGCCAGCCCTTCGACTTCGCTCTGCTTCGCTCAGGGAATAAAAATTTAGCTTAAAAATTTATTTAGTAAAATCAATGTTGCAATAAACCGGACCGTCGTATTTTCTAATTTTGATTCCGCGTTTGTCGGCTAGTTCTTGCGCTTCGTTTTCCTCTTCCTTTCCTTCGCCGCCGGTTTTTATCCGTTCGTATTTTTCAAAATAAACTATTTCTTTGACGCCAACGTTGTTAAACGCTTTCATACAATCGTAGCAAGGATAAAGCGCGGTATAAACCGTCGCGCCGTTTAATCTCCTCGTGTCCTGCGCGTTGATAATGCTGTTGATTTCAGCGTGCGCGCCGCGGCAGCGTTTTAATTTTTTGGTCACCGGATCGCCGTCAACTTTGGCACAGCCGACTTCCAAACAATGTTCGTCTCCGGCAGTCGGGCCGTTGTAGCCCATGGAAACAATTCTTTTGTTGTCATCAACCAAGACGACGCCGGCGGTATGAAATTTGCAGGCAGTGCGTTGCGCCAAAATCAGCGCCATGTTCATAAAAGTTTCGTCCCAAGATAAACGATTTTTTCTAGGATTTTGTAGATTACCCATATAGAGTTATATATTAGTTAGCCACTTAATTTTAGCAAAATGGAAAAGATAAGGCAATTAAAAATCAAGAGGGGAAATGGCGCCAAGAAACAGACCAAAAACACCCCGGTTAGAGGGTGTTTTTTCATATAAGTTTCGATTAAACGCTGAGCTTTATTCCCGGACCCATTGTTGTGCAGAGAACTGCGGTCTGGATGTAAACTCCTTTGGCTGCGGCCGGTTTTGCCTTTTTTACCGCTTCAATAAACATGGTCAGGTTTTCCAAAAGTTTTTCTTTATCATAGGAAACTTTACCGAGCAACTGATGAATATTTCCGCCATCGTCATTTTTGAAGTTGATTTTTCCTTTTTTCAATTCATCAATCATTTTTTTGACATTCGGACCAACGGTTTCTGTTTTTGGATTTGGCATTAGACCTCTTGGACCCAAAATTTTCGCGATTTGTGCTAACTTTGCCATCATGGTCGGAGTAGCCACGGCGATTTCAAAATTGGCCTTTTCTGAAGTTTTAATTTCTTTAATCAAATCTTCTCCGCCGACAACTTCCGCTCCGGCTTCTTTTGCTTCTTTTTCCAAAGCAGGTTCAACGAAAGCCGCGATTTTTTTGGTCTTGCCAATTCCGTGCGGCAAAACCAAAGTTCCACGCACTAATTGGTCGCCTTTTTTAGGATCAATGCCGAGTTTGATGTGGACTTCCACGCCGGCATCAAATTTTTCCTTAGGGCTGTTTTTGATCATGTCCAAGGCCTCATCGAGCGAATAGCTCTTTTTGGGGTCAATGGATTTCTGTGCCTCCTTGTAACGTTTTCCGCGCATAAGTTTTTGGTGGTTCAAACGTCGCGCCATTAAGGTGCAAACTCCCACAAGTTATTTATTAAACTTCTTTATTGATATTTTCTTTTGCTTCGCGAGTTTCACGACTTATCATTTTCCAATGCCACAGGAATAGGGGAATGGCGACAACGAGCATTGAAATATCGCGAACGGCGTTTTTCTGTTTTCTCGCAATTTTTAGATCTCCTTGCTGGTCCTGCCAATTTTTGTAATCAACGAGCCAATTTTGGATTTGCAGTTGTTCGCTTTCCGTAAGATCGCATTTTTCTGCGCAACGCTCGGCCGTTTCTCCCATTTTTACTTCAGCTGTCATATAGTATGGAGCGGGCGGTGACCAATCATCAGCGCGATCAGCGTTTTTGAAAACCCAAGTAGTAAGTCCGAGATTTGCGAGATCAACTGTTCCCCAAACAATCATCATTAAAGCAATCAGGGCAATCAGGTAAAAATACACTGTCCGGATTGAGTTTAGTTTAAACGCCATAAATTGGATTTTCAATTAATTTTTTTAACCAATAACTTCCAAACCCATCTGTCGCGCCGTGCCCTCAATAATTCTCATGGCTGCTTCAATATCGTGCGCGTTCAAATCCGGCATTTTCTTTTCAGCGATTTCACGGATCTGAGCTCTCGTGACTTTTCCGACTTTTTCCTGAAGCGGTTTTCCTGAACCCTTTGCAATGCCAGCCGCTTTTTTCAAAAGTTCTGCTGCTGGAGGAGTCTTTAAAATGAAAGTATAAGTACGGTCTTCAAAAACCGTGATTTCCGCAGGAATAACGTCGCCGGCCATTTTCGCGGTTGCGGCGTTGAACTTTGTGCAGAATTCAGCAATATTCAAACCATGCTGACCAAGAGCTGGGCCGATTGGCGGCGCAGGATTTGCTTTGCCAGCTTCAATTTGTAATTTTATAATTGTTTTAATTTTTTTCGCCATACTTTTTTATGATACATAGTCAAGAGCTAAACTAGAAGCCTTTAGCAATTTAACAATGCACTTTTATTTTATATTTTTTTAACTTGTAAGAAATCCAATTCTACCGGAGTTTCGCGGCCAAACATATTTACCAACACTTTAACTTTTCCGCGGGCCTCGTCAATAGCAGAAATTTTTCCTTCAAAACCTTTGAATGGTCCGTCATTGATTTTAACCGGCGCGCCGACCGTGACATCAATTTTATATTG
>JAHIRI010000020.1 GCA_018818855.1 Patescibacteria group bacterium | reverse complement strand
CAACCGCCGCAAAAGGGTTTGCCAAAAGGCTGATTTTTTGTTAGAATTAATACAATTTACGAGCTTAATTACCAATTACTAATTACCCAATTACCGCCGATGTCCCTCGCCCACAAAACTCAATCCCCCAAATCCTGGAGAGAAAAACCTTCTCGCCGGATTTTTGATAAATTAAAACTTGGAAAAATAAAAGAATTTTTCGCGCGAATTATAAATTTCATAAAAAGCAAATGGCCAAAAAATTTGTCCTCTTCTGCCCCAGCGCCACAATCAACCCACCGGCCTCTCGCCCCGCTTGCTCCGCCCGCCCCTCCCTCCGCTAATCCAAAAAATCTTTTTTCTAAAATACTTCAAACTATTATTTTTATGGCAAAAAAAATTCGCTACAAAGCCGGAAAATATCGTCGCAAATTCGGCTGGAACAAACTTATTGGCTACGGCATTGCCGGTATTTTATTTTGTATTTTGATTTCCGGAATTATTGGCGTCGGCGCTCTGGCCTGGTTTTCCCGCGATCTGCCTGATCCAAACAAATTGCTCGATCGCCAAGTAGCGCAGAGCACAAAAATTTTTGACCGCACCGGGGAGCACGTGCTTTATGAAATTTACAGCGACCAAAAACGCACCATGATTGAACTTACGGACATTCCGGAATACGTGAAACAAGCAACGATTGTTGCCGAAGACCGCGGATTTTATACTCATCACGGTTTTGATTGGAAAGGAATTCTGCGTTCAGTCTGGCTTGATATTTTCCGCGGACAAAAAGTCGGGGGATCAACCATTACCCAGCAACTCGTAAAAAACGCTATTCTTTCTCCGGAAAAAACCTTCACCAGAAAATTTAAAGAACTGGCCCTTTCTATTCAGATTGAAAGAAAATTTACCAAAGACCAGATTTTGAAAATGTATTTCAACGAAATTCCTTACGGCTCAACTGCTTACGGCATTCAGTCCGCGGCCCAAACTTATTTTGGAAAAAATTCCAAAGACTTGGATCTTGCCGAAGCAGCGCTCTTGGCTGGCGTGCCCAAAGCCCCGACATATTACTCTCCGCGCGGCAGTCACACAGACGATCTCCTTTCCCGCCAACAATATATTTTAGACGGCATGGTGGAAGAAGGATATATTTCCGAAGCTGAAGCCGAAGCGGCAAAACAAGTTGATATTCTATCCAGGGTCATTGAGAAAAAAGAATCAATCATTGCCCCGCACTTTGTAATGTATGTTAAAGAACTGCTCACGGAAGAATACGGAGAAAAAGTTGTGGAACAAGGCGGCTTAAAAGTTTATACCACTCTTGATTTTGATAAACAAAAATTTGCCGAAGAAGCCATTGAAGAAAATATAGAAAAAAATTCCACGAAATACAACTCTAATAACGCGGCGCTCGTGGCTATTGATCCAAAAACCGGACAAATTCTTGCCATGGCCGGATCAAAAGATTATTTCGGCGACCCGGAACCAGAGGGATGCAATCCTGGGGTGAATTGCACGTTTGAACCAAACGTAAACGTAACTCTTCGTTCGCGCCAACCCGGCTCTTCTTTCAAACCAATTGTCTACGCCACGGCGTTTGCCAAAGGCTTTACTCCGGAAACCACGCTTTTCGATTTGGTCACAACTTTTAAAACCGATACCAAAGATTATATCCCGCACAATTATGATGATAAAGAGCACGGCCCGGTTTCTATGCGCAGCGCCATGGCCGGTTCGCTAAATATTCCGGCGGTAAAAACTTTGTACCTTGCAGGAATTGATAATGTTTTGAATTTAGCGCAAGCCATGGGCTATACAACTTTGAATGATCGCTCGCGTTTTGGTTTGTCTCTTGTTTTGGGCGGCGGCGAAGTACGGCTTCTGGAACATACCGCGGCTTTCGGTGTTTTTGCCGACGATGGAGTGCTTCACGAGACAACTCCGATTTTAAAAATTGAAGATGCAAAAGGGCAAGTGCTAGAAGAGTGGAAAGAGGATGATGGCAAAGAAGTGATGTCCCGGCAAACCGCGAGGCAAATTCAAAGTATAATGTCTGATGATGCGGCGCGCGCTTACATCTTCGGAGCAAGAGGGTCTCTTACGCTCCCTGGTCGGCCTGTGGCCGCGAAAACCGGGACAACCAATGACTGGCGCGACGGCTGGACAATGGGCTATACTCCATCTTTAGTCGCTGGCGTCTGGGCGGGCAACAACGACAACTCCGCCTTAAAACGCGGGGCTGACGGCGTTTTTGTCGCCGCTCCGATTTGGAATGCGTTTATGAAAAAAGCGCTTGAAGGAACTCCTGTGGAAAATTTTAGATCGCCGGAATCAGTGGAGACCGACAAGCCGATTTTAAAAGGCGAACTGGGCGCGGAAACCGTAGTCAGAGTTGATAGAATGTCGGGAAAATTGGCCACGGAAAATACTCCACCAACTACAATCATTGAAAAAAAATTCCGTGAAGTCCATACCATTCTTTTTTATGTAAACAAAGAAAATCCAAATGGCCCGCCCCTGGAAAATCCGGCTGACGATCCGCAATTTGCTAACTGGGAGGGTCCTGTTGCCAAATGGGCTGAGGAGCAGGGATATACAATTGATAACCAAGAAATTCCGACTGGCTATGACGACGTTCATCTTCCGGAAAATAAACCGACTATTTCTATTTCTTCCCCGAGCGCGAATGCCTCAATTTATTCCCGCGAAACATCTGCTTCCGTAACTGTCTCCGCTCCGCGCGGCATAATTTCCCGTGTAGAATATTTTATTGATGGACAAAAAATAGGAATGTCCAGCGTCGCGCCATTCACCGCAACGCTTATGATCCCCAATTCTATCAGCAACGGTTTTCACACCCTGCGCGCCACAGCTTACGATGACATTGATGATTTCAATTCCGCGGAAATTACTATTAACTTACTCGCAGAAAATCTTCCGCCGCAGATTAATTTTAGTGCTCCGCGCGACGGCGCGAATTTCTACGCTTCAATGTTTCCTCTTGCAGTCACGGCCGGCGCTGATGATATTTCAAACATCGCGGAAATTTCTTTTTATGCCAAAGGTTCTGGCGATCCGGAATTGCTAAAAAATTATTCTTCTCCGACTGAAACGTCTTTTTCCTTTCGCTGGGACACAACTCCTACTCCCGGCACCTATCAACTCTACGCGGAAGT
>JAHIRI010000019.1 GCA_018818855.1 Patescibacteria group bacterium | reverse complement strand
TGACTTATCCATAGTTTAAAAATTACTTTGATAAATTTACCCCAACCCAGTTTTCTTTTTCACTTCAGCGAGAGTTTTGTATGCCAAGACTTGTGCTTTTTCCGCGCCTTTCCGCAAAATTTCCTGCACCTTCCCCGGATTTTTTTCTAACTCTTTTCTTTTCTTTCTAAAATCCTCAAACTCATCAGCAATATTTTTCGCGAGAATTTTTTTACAATCCACACAGCCAAACTTCGCATGGCGGCAAGAATTCGCAACCATTTTTATTTGTTCAGGCAAAGACATTATTTTATGCAAACTGTAAATATTACAAATTTCCGGCGTGCCGGAATCTGCCACTCTCTTTCTCGCCGGATCTGTCACGGCCGGGGCTAACTTTTTCCAAATTTGCTCCGGCGTGTCGGATAGCAATATTCCTCCGCCGCCGGTTTTGCTCATTTTTTTTGTCGGATCATCCAAGGACATTATCCTCGCTCCTTCGGTCAACGCTTCTTTTGGCAAAGGAAAAGTTTTGCCAAACATTTTATTGAAACGATTGGCAATTTCCCGCGCCAATTCAATGTGCGGTAATTGATCTTCACCGACCGGCACAATATTTGATTTATAAATCAAAATATCCGCGGCCATCAAAACAGGATATGACAAAAGTCCGAGATTAACATACTCCGGGTGAAGAGCAACTTTTTCTTTGTAAGTCGGCACGCGTTCAAGCCAAGACACTGGCGTGATGGTTCCCAAAATCCAGGCAAGTTCGGTATGTTCCGGCACCTGCGACTGGACAATCAAGGTACTTTTTTTCGGATCAATTCCGGCGGCCAAATAATCCAAAACCACTTCGTATTTTTCTTTCATCATTTCTTTCGGATCGTAGGGCGTTGTCATGCCGTGATAATCAACCACGGCAAAAATACAGTCGGCCTCGTTTTGAAGTTTTAACCAATTTTCAATCGCGCCAAAATAATTGCCGATGTGCAATCTTCCCGACGGTCTTATCCCTGAAAAAACGCGTGGTTTCATAATTCCGCACTAAAGATTATTAAAAACTTAAAACTTTTCAAAATTTAGTTGGCAATCTTGCGGCATATCAGGCGGGCTATCTTGCGGCTGCCACCATGTGAGCAAGTTACCATTATCTACACGCAAAGTAATCTCTGGCTTACCCGGCAATTCTGTTGGAGAAAATTTATTGTAATCTGCTTGGCTGTAAATCGCATAAGAAAAGGCGGGATACTCTTGCGGCCAGTTTTTTGATCCCGGTACAAAAATTCCGTAACTTTTTTTTGCATCCGTCGTCAGCGGTTCTATTACTTTTACATCATAATAATCCTCACATGCCTTTGCTGTAGTAGTAATTCTAAAACGATAAGTGTCATCCTGAAATAGAACATTTGTCGGGGTTTGCTTTAGGGTCAACTGAAAATAATCGCTCTTCGCTTCGCTGGGTGCGCAAAATGTACCATTCACCCAGTTCAATTGATATTTCTGATTTTCGTCAAGCGAAACCACACCAAATAAGTTAAACCAATTTTCCGGGTCACCAGTTGGTTTGTAAGTTAATTCAAAATTTCCGCTGGTATCAGCTTTATCCCCCAAGGTCAACATATCTGCCAAAGGAAAACAATAAGGATCCATTTCGCCAACTCCAACTAACCAAACCGTAGAACCTGGCGCGGCTTTACCGGTTATTTTTATACCGTCCAAAGCATTTTCCACTGTTGCTCCGTTCTGCGGTGAGGTGACAGTCGGTTTAATAATTGTGGTTTGGGTCGGTGTCACTTCTGGCGTGGTTACCTCGGCTTCTTCTGATTCCATATTCTGCCAAAAATAAACTCCGACGCCTACAATGGCCGCCGTCACCACCACGGAAATTATGACCGCGAGAATGGTGTGGCTTTTTTTCATTTCAGGCAACTCCAAACCTGGCTGATTTTCTGTAATTGGTTGATTCTCCATAACAATTTAGTTAATTGTTAAATGTTAATAGTCAACTGTTATCATTATACCTCAATTATTACCGGAAGCACCATTGGCCGGCGTTCGGTTTTGGTAAACAGGAACTGGCCAATGTTATCACGGATTTTATTTTTGATGAAAACATTATCCGCCGCGGATTTCGGATCACGGTCGGAAATTAATTTTTTCACTTTAGCGCGAACCTGTTCAATCAATTCTTTGCTTTCGCGCATATAAACAAATCCTCGAGAAATAATATCCGGGCTGCCGATTAGATAACCAGTCTTGGTATCAATTGTTACAATAATAACGATCATTCCATCTTCTGCCATCATCTTACGATCGCGAAGTACCACCTGGCTGACATCGCCCACACCAAGCCCGTCTACCATTACATAATCGGAAGGAACATGCTGTGGAGTAAGCCGTCCCGTCGCGCCGTAAGAATCTTTTGGTGCCGCCTGGAATTCCATTACCTGGCCGTTATCCGCGATAAAGATATTTTTTGGATCAAAACCAATGCTCTCGGCCACTTTCGCGTTCATCCGGAGATGTGAATGGCTGCCTTCAATCGGAATAAAATATTTTGGATTTACCAAGCGGATCATCAGCTTAATGTCTTCTGCTTTGGCATGACCGCCAGCGTGGATGTCCATCATCTTATAATGAACAACGTCGGCGCCTTTGCGATAGAGTGTGTCTTTCAATCTTTGGATTGTCCGCTCATTTCCCGGTACGACTGAAGAAGAAAAAACAACCGTATCTTTTGGTTCAATTTTGACAAAACGATGTTCTTCATTCGCGATTCTCATCAAAACTGCCCGCTCCTCGCCCTGCGCGCCAGTACAAACAATGATTATTTTTTCCTGAGGAAAATTATGAACGTCGGCAATATCAATTAATGTTCCTTGTTTAACTTTCAGGTAGCCGAGCGTTTTAATAATTTCCACATTTGTTTTCATACTAAAACCGTCAACCGCGACTTTTTTCCCCATTTCTTCGGCAATCTGAATGATTTGTTCAACTCTTGAAAGCAGAGAAGAAAAAGTTCCAATAATAATTCTGCCCGGAGCTTTTTCAATCAAAGTTTTCAAATTTTTTCCGATTTCCTGTTCGGAAATTTGGTGGCCTTCTTCTGGCGCGTTCGTGCTGTCCGACATTAACGCCAAAACACCATTTCTGCCAACCTCGGCGATTTTCGCGAAATCGGCCGGCCGCTCGCCAACCGGAGTATAATCAAATTTCCAATCACCTGTATGAATGAACGTGCCAACCGGCGTATGCACGACCACCGCCACGGAATCAGGAATGTTGTGATTCACGTGGATAAATTCTATTTTAAATTTTCCCAAAGTTAAAACATCGTCTTCTTTTACCGTGGCCAAATTTAATTTCGCGCTTTTATAGTCCTCCTGGCGCTTTTTAATAATGGCCAGAGTCAGCTGTGTTCCGTAAATTGTAGGATTCCCGAGACGCGGGACAAGATGAGGGATTCCGCCGATATGATCATAATGCCCGTGTGTGATAACCACGCCGCGGATATTTTTTTCCTTTCCTTTCAAATAAGAAATGTTGGGAATAATATAATCAATCCCTGGCATATCTTCTTCTGGAAATTGCAAACCCATATCAATCAAGATAATGTCGTTTTCATATTCCAAAAGAGTCATGTTTCGGCCGACTTCTTCCAGGCCGCCGATCACAATTACTTTCAACTTTGGCGCACCTGAACTTTTAGCATAACCAGAACTTTTGGCGTAAAATTTTCCGCCGCCATGACCTTTTTGTTTTTTTTCTTTTTTATAATACATCATATTATATAAATTAAAAGTTAAAAATGAAAAATGAAAAATTATGGAGTGCAAAATTTTTGAGAAAATTTTTCACAAAATAATTTTACCTAAATTTTTAATCTTACATTTTGAATTTTTAATTTTCTATGCCCAGGGGGAGACTCGAACTCCCATGACCTTGCGATCGCTGGCACCTGAAGCCAGTGCGTCTGCCAATTCCGCCACCTGGGCAAAACTAAACTATTTCCACTGTCTTTTTGTTTCTTTGTACCAATTAGAAATTCCGGCGAAACGGTCGCTCGGAACGCTGATACGCGCGACATCTATCCCAAAAACTAGGGCACTTACAACATAAGTGTAGCGGGGGCTATAGAGAAAAATGGCCGGGATATCGTCGGCTAAAATATTTTGAAATTCAAGATATTTTTTGGCTCGTTCTTCAGGATTGTCCGTCTGCCTTGCTTCTTCAAGAAGTTTATCAACATTACGATTGGCATAAAGAGACAAATTCAGGCCAGGATCCTCTACCTGAGAAGAATGCCAAAAAGGATACGGATCTGGGTCAAAACCCAAAATCGTCCCAAGCATCAACGACTCATAAGCGCGCGGTCTGATAATTTCTCTCTGAATTCTTATTGAGGGCACTATACTTAATTCAACCTGCACGCCAATCGCTTCCCAACTTGTTTTTATGAGATCTGCAACTTTATTATATTCCGGACGATCAACAGTTGTTAAAACTATTTTCAAGACTTTGTCGCCCTTTTTACGAAAAGGTTCTCCTTCCGCCAATTTGTATCCAGCCTTTTCCAAATTATCCTTGGCAAAACCCTGATCAAAAGCAATTTTTTTAATATCTGGCGAATGGCCAACATATCCCGGCAAAATCGGGCCGTCAACCGCCTCTCCTTTTCCGCCTAGCGCTTCATTAACAATTTTATTTTTATCAATTGCCAAAGCCAGCGCCTTTCTTACTGCCGCATCCTTCAAAAACTCGTTGTTTTTTTGATCAAAGAAAATTGCCGTGTATTGAGGCAAACTAAGAAAATATTTTGTAAACTTTTTACTTTGCAAACTCTCTTCCGTCTCTTCGGGCAAAAAACTAATTGCTTCAATGTTTTGATTTTGCAGAGCAGCCAGCGCGGAATCATAATCTGGATAAAATTTAAAAATCAATTTTTCCAAATATGGTTTTTTATCGTAAAAATTATCATTAACAACCAGGGTGTAAATTTTGATGCTTCCGTTTTTATCTTTAGTCAAAGATTTAAATTTAAACGGTCCGGAACCGACTGGCTTGATGTTATACTCAGCCAAATTCGCACTCTGCGCCGGAATATTATACCAAAGATGTTCTGGTAAAATACCAAAAGTTAACATGCCTAAAAATGGCGCGTAGGATTCATTCAAAATAAATTTCAAAGTTCTATCATCAACCTTTTCAACTGTAACTCCGCGAAAGCCGGAATAAAGAGGACTTCTGAAAAGTGGATCTTTAATTAAAGACGCCGTAAAAACAACATCAGCGGCGGTTAACTTCTCTCCATCGTGCCAAGTCAAATTATCTTTGAGAAAGATCGTATAAACTCTTTTATCCTCACTTATCTCATATCTTTCTGCGAGATCGGAAACAAGAACCTGGGCTGAATCATATTTGAAAAGACCGGAAAAAACCAACCTCGATAAATCCATATCGACATCATTTGTCTGAGCCAAAATTGGATTAACATATTGCGGAGCGCCTACTAAACCTTCAACGTACTCCCCGCCATAATCCGGAACTTTTTCCATTTTTTCCAAACTGAATTTCACTCCCCAAAAACCGAGACCTAAAAGCAAAACAATAAAAAGCCCCAATAAAACAAATTTTTCAGAACGGGCCAAATATCTGGGAAGATATTTTAGTTGACTAAAAGTTGGCATCCTTGATTTTGACAACGCAAAAACCAATTTTTTATCAAAATCAGTCTGTCTCCTTATGGCCAGATGGCCACTATTTTTTTCCTTTTTGAAACGACCAAAAAAAGATTTAATCATTAGGTTTGCTAATCTTAAACGACGACTCACATTTGATTGTCGTTCTGCCCCACCCCCTCTTTAAGTTCGCCGCCCAAATTTATAAGAGAAAATTTGCCAAGGCGGCGCCGAAAAATATTACTGAGAGAATAATAGTCGCGATATACAGCTTTTTCTCCACACCACGCTTTGTCTGGTAAACCGCCCCTCCGCCACCAAAAACACCGCCCACACTCGCCCCTCGGCTTTGGAGAAGAACTGCTACCATGAGCAAAACTGCTGAAACGATTTGGATTATATTGATGTATTGCATATAAGTTATATAAAATCCTCACTTTTAAAATAATACCAAAAATGCCCTTTTTTGTCAACCATACACAAAAAATACGCGCCTACTTTTGCCTGAGCCATATACCAGCTTATTATGGTCAATTTTTCCCCTTTTTACTTAAAATTTCTCTTAATTTAAAAACTCCCTTTCCACTTACTTTATGGCGGCGACGTTTTTTCTTTTCTCTTTTTTTCCTCTCCTTTTCCAACTTTTTTTCCCACTCTTCGGAATATACCATATTAATGTTTTATGATATAATTTTATTGTTGAGGATAGTGAGGGAAAAAGCGCTTGTGCCTTTCCCCGAGCATCGCAGACAATACAGAGTTTATACTCTTCATTGTATCACATCTACATAACAAATTTCATTATTCAAAAAATATGGAGGAAAATTTTTCTGAAGAAATTTCCCCGAAATGGTATAAAAAGTGGTGGGGGGCGTTGCTCCTCGTTATTGGCGGTTTGATTTTAATTTTGCTTATTGTCATCGGCGGACAGGTTTATTTTTATTATCGCCAGATAAAAAGTGGAAAAATATCTTTGCCCGGCGGGACGATGTTTCAGAAATCTGCAAGTGCCGCGACCGCAACCGGCGCACCGGATCTTTCCAAATTAAATCCCGACGGAGAACCGGCGTCTGCCCCGTCCGCGCCTATCACAATTGTCGGATTTTTTGATTTTGAATGCCCCTACTCCCGCGAAGCCGCGACCGCGATGCGCGCCGCCGAAACCGCCTACGGTGGCAAAATAAATTTTATTTTTAGAAATTTCCCTCTAACAGATATTCACCAAAATTCAATGCTGGCCGCCCAAGCCGGCGAATGCGCTCATGCCCAAGATAAATTCTGGCAAATGAGTGATAAAATTTTTGAAGGGGAAAAACTTGATCGGGAAAATTTTCTTCTTTACGCTTCTGAAATCGGTTTGGACGCGGGACAATTTACAAAATGTTTGGATGGCTATCAGGGAAAGGGTGCTGTTTTAAAAGACGTTGTAGACGCCCAAGCTTTGGGCGTTATCGGAACCCCGACTTGGTTTGTGAGTGGAGAAAAAATTGAAGGCGTTCTCTCCGTTGCTAACTTTAAAAAAATTATTGATTTTCTTTCGACACAAAATACTCCTTAATTTTTATGATTGAAATTCGCTTACATGGCCGCGGCGGTCAAGGAACAGTCACCGCCGCAGAACTCATTGCCGAAGCGGCGCACCTAGACGGAAAATTTTCACAAGCTTTCCCTTCTTTTGGGATTGAACGACGCGGCGCTCCGGTTGAAGCCTACGCCAGAATTTCTGATAAACCAATAACTCTTCATTCAAAAATTTACAAACCCGACTACCTTATTATTCAAGATCCCACTTTGGTAAATATGGATGAAGTACGACAGGGCATTTCAAAAGAAACTTTTATTGTCATAAATACCGAAAAATCTCCTGCCGCTTTCAGAAAAATTTTTGAAAAAAATACCATCCAAACCATTCCGGCAACGCAAATCGCCCTCGCGATTTTGGGAAAACCAATTATCAACACTATTTTACTCGGCGCTTTCGCAGGAGTCTGCGGCCTCCTGGATCCGAAATCTTTAACCACAGCCATCACGGCTCGTTTTAAAAAAGAAGTTGCGGAAAAAAATCTTAAAGCCATGAATACTGCCTACTGCCATTGCAACCAGAATTCCGAATATTGTTTTTCCGCAGAAAAATGCGAAGTCGCCGTGGATGGAGGTCAAAATTTTTCTGTCACTTGTTAAAAATATGGCAAACAAAAAAATCACCAATGATCTTTTTTTCAAACCCGGATCAACAATCGCCAACAAAACAGGCGACTGGCGAGTTTACTACCCAACAGTTGACCATGAAATTTGTATTGGCTGCGGTACCTGTGATCGTGTTTGTCCGGAAGGCATCTGTTTCAAAACCGGCCAAAAAAATTCCAAGGGCTTATTTTTTTACGACCGCGATTTGAATTTTTGCAAAGGTTGCGGAATTTGTGCCAAAGAATGCCCGGTCAAAGCTATTTCAATGCATCTTGAAGAAAAATAACGCAACGGCGTCATCCCGAGCGAGAGCGAGGGATCTCATCATATTATATGAAAAAATTTTTAGAAGGGTCGCGCGCCATTGCCGAAACTGTAAAACTCTGCCGGCCAGATGTTGTTGCTGCCTACCCTATCACCCCGCAAACTCATATTTTGGAAAACTTGGCTGAATTCAAAGCCCAGGGCCAAGCTGATTTTAAATATATAAAACCGGAAAGCGAAATGTCTGCGGCTTCGGTTGTCCTAGGAGCTTCTGCTGCCGGCGCGAGAGTTTACACGGCCAGCGCCTCACAAGGCTTGCTCTTGATGACAGAGGTTTTGTTCAATATCGCCGGACTTAATCTGCCAGTTGTTCTAACTTGCGCCAACCGCGCCATCTCCGCGCCAATTAATATTTGGAATGACCAGCAAGATGTAATGACGGCTCGTGACGCCGGCTGGATAATGCTTTTTGCCGAAGATAATCAAGAAGCATCTGATCTTCATATTCAAGGTTACAAAATAGCCGAAGAGACAAATCTGCCGGTGATGATCTCGGTGGACGGATTCAGTCTGACTCACACCTTTGGGCAAGTTGATATCCCCGACCAAAAATTAGTGGATAAATTTTTACCGCGTCGAAAACTTGTCTCCGGCGAATTCCTGGATCCTAAAAACCCAGTTTCAATCGGCGGAATTTCTTCGCCGGAAAGTTATATCCTCGCCAGAAAAAAATTGCACGAAAATTTGATTGCCAGCAAAAAAAACATTAAAAAGACCGCAGCGGAATTTAATAAATTATTTAAAAAACAATCTGCCCGCCATGATGGTTTAGTTGAATACACTGGTCCGAAAAATCCAAAACTGATGATTATCGCCATGGGTTCAATTTTGGGAACAATCAGGGCAACCTTTAATGAGAAAAAAATATCTGATAAAGTTGGCATTTTAAAAATTAAATGTTACCGGCCTTTTCCTGACGCGGAAATTTCCAAAATAATTTTACAAGTTAGACCAAAGCATGTTGCTGTGCTTGATCGGGCCATCTCTCTCGGCCAAGGCGGAATTCTAGCTAGTGAAATAAAAAATCTCTGCCCGATTGGCATGGTTTCCAATTTTATTGTTGGCTTAGGGGGAAGGGATGTTACTCCAGAGCACATTGAAAAAATCGTAAAATTAAGTCTTACTGATAAAACTTGCACGACGCGGTTTTATGACAGATAATTTTTAACTTTTAATTTAAGCACAACTCATATGCCTAAACTCGACAAAGTTCTCCAAATTTTACCAAAAATATTTTTAGGGGTTTTGGTCACGCTTTTTGTTATCCAAGTTGTTGGCTTTTTTGTTATCTTTTATTTATCAAGTCAAGCCATAAAATAATAAAAACTATGGCCCGAAAAATTGTTAAAATTTTTTTCGTCTCCGCCGGATTTCTTCTAATTAACGCTTTCGCCGGATCTTTCTCGGCCGAAGCCGCTTGCGTTACGGCGACCGAATGCCCCGAGGGATCATTTCAGGCTCTCCCCGGATCTTGCGCCGCTCCACAGATTGATTGCATCGCGAGATCGGCTAGCTGGGATTGTATTTGTAACAACAGTACTGCTTGCCCGCCCACCTCACATATTACTCTCTCTATGGAATCAGCCAGGGTTCTTTGCACTTATTACTGCGGTGCGAGTAATACGATGTGCGGTGGTGGCGGTGGAGGGTTACACGGAGTCATACCAACCCCGACAACACCTTATGCCGCAAGCGCTCAAACTTCCGAAGCTAGCGCCCAATGCTGGTCAAAATCTGATTGCATGAAAAAAACCTTAGACTGCCAAGCCTGTTTTGAATTGAAAGCAGATGTTTGCGGAGAAAACCGCGGCTTCTGTTATGCAAAACCCGTTCCGGCAACTTTGGAAATTTCTTTGGGCGGTCTTCGCGAAGTTACCGATCCGGCACAATATATTTCCACCCTTTATCAGTGGGGGGTTTCAATTACCGGTATTTTGGCCGGCATTATGATTATGATTGGTGGACTGCTCTATCTCACAGCCGGCGGATCGCCCGAGCGTGTTTCAAATGCCAAGGATTATATCAGCAGCGCCCTGATTGGTTTAATCTTAGCTTTGACATCTTATTTTCTTTTGCAAACCGTGAACCCGGCGCTTTTGACTTTAAAGTTTCCAAAAGTTCCGCTCGTTGCTCCAGCAGTTCAGTTCACTCAATTTTGTGAAGACCTGGAAGAGGCGGGAATTGAAGTTGAACCGGAAGGGATTGGCAAAACATTATGCGGTGATCCCGGTATTCCAAAACCTACTGATGAAAACGCTAATGTTCCGTCAAAATGTACTTATGGTAAATGTGCAGATGTAGAACAATCTTGTATTCCGTGTACTTCCCCCGATCCACTTGACTGCACTAAAACCGCAACCTGCCAGTCTTGTGCCCGTGTCCGACTTGACCCAGCTCTTGCGGCTATCAAAGATCCCTCAACTGGCTCTGATTTTCAAACTCCTCGCAGAAATTATGGATTTTTGACTTGTGATAAGTTCGAACCAATCGCTCAATATCCCCATATAAATAAGTGTGAGTTTCTTGATACTCTCACGGCGTTAGGTTCGGGCGGCGTCTGGGAAAGTTTTAAATCAGCCTGCGGCGACTTTGGCTCGGCCGCGGTCTGGGCATCATTGGGCACTGGAGCCCTAAGATCTGGTGTGGCAAAATTTACCAAACTTGGCACTGAATTTACCATGGAGGGCGGAGTTGAGGCGGCAGAAGTAGCCGCCGAAGTCGCCGGTTTTGCCACCAAAGTTTCACGCGCCGAAGTATACACCTCAAAACTTGCCGCTGGGGCTGATGTTGCCGCTTCGGGCACCGGAACGGTTGGAGGATTAGTCGGATCGGAGACACTCACAAACATCAGTAACGTTGCCAGCTTTGCCGCTTCTTGCGGTGGCGGCACTTTGGTCGCTCTTGCTAACCCCGCGGCCGCAACTATCGGCGGCGTTTATGTCGCCTTAAAAGAATTTTTCAAAACAGGAGAAATTGCCAGACATCCTGAAAATTTTTTCGGAACACAAGGAACGTGCGCTCTCGTAAAAATTAATTGCGATGAAATTAACAGCTGTGAAGATTATGCTAGAAAAATTAAATTTAAAGCGGCCGGCGAAACCAGTTGGCAAGAGACTCTTTCGGAAATGGCTCTTTCACCGGAGGCATTTCTTTCCAGCGCACAAAATGTTCGGGCTTATTGTGATTTAAATCCTTGTCATCTTCCGCTTGACTGCGTCTCCGCTATACAAAACAGTTGGTATTGGAATCCAGACGGAAGAACCGGAACTGTTGCTTCTCCAACAAGCGCGTCCGCTTCAGGGACAAGCGTGGATGATTATAAATGTATACCACGCCAAATGGCAGCCATTAACAGCAGCTTCGGGACGGGTCGCTGGCTATTGAACCAAGAAGGAATAAATTCCGATATGATTTATCCGATTGTTTATCCCTTCATTGCCGGAGCGCAACAAAAAGGGCAACTTTGTGTTAGTAACGCTGATTGCGCTTCTGGTTCATGCAGTGGCGCCGGTGCCACCTATGTTGATGTGAAAGAAGCAACCGCGAGAGAACGCAACCCTTTCCAGATTACAAAAAACCAGGAAAAAGCCACAATTGGCTACAAACGTTGTCGATAAATTATGCCTCAAAAATATCAAAATCCTTTTAATCACCTTCTCGCTCCGGGTCATCGCGGTTGCGCTGGCTGTGGTGAACTTTTGGCTGCGCGTCATGTAATTAACGCTCTCGGCAAAGAGACGATTGTTGTCTCGGCCACGGGCTGTCTTGAGGTAACAACCACACCAACTCCGCACTCTTCCTGGAAAGTTCCCTGGATTCATTCTCTTTTTGAAAACGCTCCGTCGGTCGCCTCTGGAGTTTTAGCGGCGCTAGAAGCTAAAGGTGACAATAAAACTACGGTGGCTGTTTTTGCCGGTGATGGTTCAACTTTTGATATCGGCTTTGGCGCGCTCTCCGGTCTTTGGACGCGGCATGAAAATATTATTTATATTTGTTTTGACAACGAAGCCTACATGAACACCGGCAACCAATATTCCGGCTCAACTCCCTTCGGCGCGGCAACAACCACTACTCCCAATGCAATCGCGCTTGGCAATGAATTTATAAAAAAAGATTTACCCGCGATTGCCGCCGCGCATGGCGTTCCCTATATTGCCACCTCCACTATTGGTTTCCCCG
>JAHIRI010000018.1 GCA_018818855.1 Patescibacteria group bacterium | reverse complement strand
GAAGATGTTGCCGCCGGAGTAAACTCCAGTACCACAGAAATTTCGGCCGAGACAGAAGGAAAATCTGATAGCGGCGACTTGACTTTGCGTTGCGGCGGGCAAGATTGTCGGGCAATCAGTCCGTCGTGTGTTTTGACATCAAATATTTGCGCGGGAACAACTTCACAAGCTTGTACGAGCGACGCGAACTGCGAATTAGGAGTCGGCCGCAATACTTGTTGCTACTTTAAACCGAGAGTTTTGACTTGTGATCCTTCGTTGTCGGCGGCAGAATGTTCATCTGGCGCGACTGACGTTTGCCGCAATGCCAGAATTTCCGCGACTTTTGATCAGGTGATGGAAACCGCGAGCGTGACGGGAAATATTTTGGTAGTGGGAGATTATAGCAGCGAGGGGGCGTGTCCCGACGGAACAACCATCTTGTCTTTATGGACCGGCGAAGATTTAAGAGGCCCGTCTTTTGCCGAAAAAATAAGAAAATGGCTGCCTGCGCCGATCGCGAAAATATTAATCAGGCCGATTTATAAAATAGAAAATGATTTGGCAATTTTTGGACAGATTAAAAAAATAGTCAGTCAGTTTGGCCAAGCATTATTCGGGGAATCGGCCGCCGCGGCACCGTCTTCTCCTTGGTGCGTCTGGCCGGGGACATCTTCTTCAGTTGTCGTAAGTCGCGGAGGAGATTTGATGACAGAAGTAAGTTTCAGTCCGACAAAAGCGTTTGAAAGCGATCATGAATTTAGAGTTTTACTTTTAGGTGACAACCCCGGCACGCCGGAAGTTGAGGGAATCAGAGACGCAAAAGGCGTGGCTATGGGCGGAGGAAATTTGTACGACGAATTTCCGGCGCCTTATAGCGGAAGAGAAATTTATCAGTGGTCGTTTAGAACGGGGATAAATATTTGCGCCTTGAACATGGTGACGATTTATCCTGATCCGTATACTTTTACACAAAGCGGGGAAGATCGAGACTTTCTTGCGACAGCCCGCGATGTGCGCGGCAGAGTTATTGTTCCTCTGCTGGAGGTTTATTATTGGGAATGGCAGGACTGGGTTTCAAATGATACAAGTGTGGTTGAAGTTGATACAGCAGGAGTGTGCTCTGCGCCGACGGGGAGGATTTGCCATAGCGACGGGGAGTGCGACACGGGCGGCACCTGTCGACTTAATGAACGCCAGACAGTAACAGCGCAAAATAAAAACGGTGAAGCAAGGGTTTTGGTTTCGGCAAAAGTTACGACTGACACTGTTTTGTCGCCGCGAACTGTGGGGCAAATAAAAAACGGGGGAGCAGACGCGATAGTTGACCTTTGCGAAAATCCTTGGGCGGGAGATTTGGAAGACGAAAGTTATAATTTTAAAACAACATATTGCCGCGATAGGGGAGAATTTGGGACAAGCGATGATTTGCCGGCAGTCAGCGCTCCGCCGATAATGAATAATCCGCCAGCGCCTCCGCCGGGAACTTCTGGTGACTATTTGCGCCGAGAATATTTCTTGTTTGTACAGGGGAGCTATTGCACGCTCTCTAAACTTCCCTGCAGTACGGATACTCCGTGTGCCGATGGCGGCGGGTCTTGTCAAAATTCTCCGGACGCGATTGGTATCAGAATTTATACCAATGCAAATCATTTGTCATTGTTTGATTGGTATACGGCTCAGGGCTTTAGGCCAGCGTCTCCTTCCGGAAAAACCATTGATCAGTATGAAGCAGTTGAAGACGGCCGGACAATTTATGTTTCCGCGGCAAACCAGCCGGCGCTTATTGGCGGCTCTAGTTCCGGGCCGGATATTTATACAAATGTTTATTTGATTTCATATAATGATGGCGCAGGGCAAGATACAATTGATATTTACAATCAATTGGTAGGTAATTGGAAATTTAATATTAATTTGGATAATAATAAATTGTGTAAGCGCGCGGGGGTGCTTGTGCGCGACGCAGATCGTATCCCGATTTCTTGTTCATCTGATTTGGATTGTCCACAAACGCCGACACCGTCTCTTTGCGATTCAACAAAAGATAAATTAGCTCGTGATGTAAAACGTTTGTATGATTTGGAAAAAATAAAAGCGGCGATTGAAAGATATCGCGTGACAAGAGGTTTTTCGCCGAAATTGGAAGCCGGAACTTATGTCCGAGGAATTTCTACAAGCAAATGGGACTCATGGGCTGTGCTTGGAGAGGCGCTTGGCGGCGGTTTGCCGACCGATCCATTAAATAAATTTCAAGGCTGTTCCGGTGCATATGATGCCGATACTTGCTGGAGTACGGGCGAAGAAACTTATCATTGTCCTGGCTTGTCACATATCTATCAATATCGTTATGAATCAGATACGGGGTTTTATAATATCGGCGGTGATTTGGAATATAGGGTTACTAACATAGAAGGTCGGTTGATAAATCCGAGTTGGAGTTGGTTTAGAAGTGCTATTCCAACCTACATTAAATATGAAAATGTGTGCGACGGCACGACTTACGGCGTGGGCGGAGTTTGCGGCGATGGAGTGATTAATGCCGGAGAAGAATGCGAGCCGAGTTTGGCAAATACTTGTTCCAATGATCCGACAATTTCTTGCCGAAGTGATTTAGATTGCGGCGGGGGAACATGCCGCGTTAATGAACAGATATGTACTGCTTCGAGTGGAGCGACTGGCCGACAAAGTCGCACATGTAATTTAGCAACTTGCCGATGGAATGGTTGGGGAACGTGTCTTGCGACTTGCGGAAATGGAATTATTGATACTGGCGAAGCTTGCGATCGCGGACCGGGCGGCGGAAGAATTCCTGGCGGCGGGACATTACCAACAAATGAATATCAATGTTCCACGGTTTGCCGAATGAGCGGTGGTTATTGCGGCGATGGAGTTTTACAAAGTGCTTACGGCGAACGGTGCGACGACGGGGCGGACAACGGTCGTTATGGTAGAAAACCAGATGGCACGCCATATTGCGCCACGGGTTGTGTCGGCTCTGCGCCATTTTGCGGAAATACTGTGACTGATACGCCGCAAGAAGAATGTGATAGAAATTTGCAGACAACAAAAGGTATTTGTTATATGGGGGTGACAAGGCCAAATGATGAGAGTGTTGCGAGCGGGCCGTATGTTTGTGAAAGTGATAGTGATTGCCCGGGTGGGTTGTATTGCGCTGCTTGTTCTGATGTTGGCGGTTATTCGAGAATCAGGACAAGCGACTGTTTGCCCAGTGGCCATAGTTTAGAGTGCCATTGGGGGACATGGTCAGCCTGCACTGTAGTCGGATCTTGTGGAAATGGAACAGTTGAGGGCGGCGAGCAATGCGATGATGGAAATGATATAAACACAGACGCTTGCGTTAATTGTCAAAGTTCCCGTTGCGGTGATGGATTTACAAGAGCGGGGATAGAATCATGTGATTCTGGTGATGCAGCCAACGGTACGCCGTGCACGGCGCCGTATGGTGCGACCTGCAATTATTGCAGCCGGAGTTGCACTTTGATAACGGCGAGCGGCCCGACTTGCGGAGATGGAACCGTGAGCGGTGCAGAACAATGCGATAGCCGTCTACCTCCTTATCCGGCGAGCTGGATTTGCGTTGATACTTCAAACCCTTGGGGTAGAGGAAACGATTTTGCCGCACCATCTTGCAGCCCATCATCTTGCGCGATTTCCTGCGCTACTGGTCGGGCTTGTGATAACAGAAAATATGATTCCAGTGGAGTATTAAGTCATGATGCAGATAGCGACGGAATTTTTGACGCTTGCGATCCAAACGATAATAGTAATGATGATGGTTGTATGGACGACGCGACAGATTGCGCCACGGTTAATTTACATGTTCGCAGCGAAAGTTCGGAAGATGTTTTTGAAGTCTATATTGATGGCCATAGGGTTGGTATAACTAATGCTAGTATGTGTGCTTTCGGCGTAGATTGCAGAAGAGATCTAGTGATAAATACTCTCTCAAGAGGTTTGCATAATTTCAGAATTGTTTATATAAGAGGAACGCCTGTGGGCAATTATGGCATTAGTTATTATTATGACGCCCCTTCAAGAGCAGGAGTTGATTTCGGAGTCGCTGATTATATATTGCCAATCGCGCATATCGGTGAAGAAGTCAGAGCTGACTTCACCGTAAGATAATTTTAAAATTAATCGTTCAAAATTATGTTTGACAAAGAACCAGAGGACATGTTTGCCGGCGTGGAGCCGACAAAGCAAGAACCATTAAGACCGGCTGGTGCGCTTTCGCCAACTGTTCCCGGTCATCCCGGCCAAACCGCTTCGGTTGGCGCGGCTCCGGAAGAAGTTGGGGAAGAAGGTGGAGGTCCGGGAAAAAAGAAAATATTTTTAGTTTTAGCAGTTGTAATTTTGGTTGTAATTCTTGGTGGAGGAGGGTATCTTGTTTGGCAGCAGTTTACCGCTACTCCGCAAGGATCAATAACATCCACTCCCGAGACTTCCAATGTAAATTTGCCGCCAGTTAATTTGCCGATTGAAACCGCGCCAATTGTTGATGAAATTCCCGCGGAAGTTCCGCCAGCAGTCTTGGAAACCGCGCCGGTTATTCCTTCACCGGAAAGCGTTGATACAGACGGAGATGGTTTGACTGACATAGAAGAGGCAACTCTTGGAACTGATCCGACAAAAACCGATACGGACGTAGATAACCTGTCTGACGGCGAAGAAGTGAATATTTATTTTACTGATCCCTTAAATCCCGATACAGACGGAGATACTTTTCTGGATGGCGATGAAGTGACTGCCGGTTATGATCCTAATGGGCCAGGGAAATTGCCGATACAGCCGTAGTCTTAGATTAAAGATTTAAGGTTAAAGATTAAAGACGTGCGAGTTGAAGATTTAATAGTTTACCAAAGATTATTTAGGTTGGCGTCCGAAGTTCATGAATTAACAATGGTGTTTCCTAAATTTGAGATGTATGAATTAGGTTCGCAGTTACGACGATCTTCTAATTCCGCACCAGCAAATTTGGCTGAAGGTTTTGGCAATAAACATACTAACATTTATACAGAATGTATTAGCCGCGCCCAAGGAGAAATCAGGGAAACAAAGCATCATTTGAAAATGGCTTTTGGGAAGAAGTATTTGCCGGAAGAAAAAATAAAATATTTTATTAGAGAATATGAGGAATGTTCCAAGATGCTTTATGGTTTAGAACATTCGCTACAAAATCTTAAATCTTAAATCTGAAAACTTAAATCTTATATTATGCCAAACGGAGAGCCGACAAAGCCCATAAATATTGCCGAAGAGCCGCTGGTGGAAATCAAAGCCATGCCCGAGCAGTTTTATTTTAAAAAAGTAAAAATGCCGAAAGAAGAAAGGGGAGGGGGCGGGAAATCGAAAACGCCATTGATTATTGTAATGGGGGCGGTTGTTATTATTCTGATGGCTGTGGCGGCATATCTTTTTACTCAAAGTTTGACAAATAAAGAAGAAGCTCCGGCCGCGTCAACAAATACAAATGTGGCAGCAAACGTTCCGGTAAACGCTCCGCCAGCAAATGTTCCAGTAAATGTTCCGGCCAATATTCCTCCCGCGCCGGTTTGCGGCAACGGAGTATGTGAGTCAGGGGAGAGTTCCATAACCTGCCTAGCTGATTGCCCGGCGCCATTACCAGAACCGACGGCCCCAATATTATCGTCAATTGATACTGATCAAGACGGTCTGACAGATGTGGAGGAATTATTATTTAGTACTGATGCGACTAAAACAGATACTGACGGCGATGGATATTCTGATGCTCTGGAACTTGTAAATTTGTATAATCCGACTGGTCTTGCTCCGCAAAAAATTGAAGAAACTAATTTGGTGAAAATTTATAATAATCAGATTTACGATTATTCTATTTTTTATCCGTCGCTTTGGCTTACGGCAACGCTTGATGAAACGCAAAGGGAGGTGCTTTTCACGTCGGCTACAGGAGAGATATTTGAAGTTATTGTCGATGAAAATATTAATAATTTACCACTTTTAGATTGGTATTTACTTGAATCCCCAGAAACCAAACCATCTGAATTGTCTGATATTACAACAAAGAGCGGTCTTTTGGGAAAAAAGAGTCCTGACGGGCTGACGGCGTATTTTTCTTCCGGAGATAAAATTTACGCTATTAGTTACGGACTTGGGTCAAAAACAGAGTTGAATTATGAGAGTGCTTTTGAAATGATGATAAAAAGTTTTAAACTTAGTTTGTAGGTTTGTAAGTTTATAAGTTTTTAAGGATGGGGAAAATGATTAAGATTGAAATTAACCAACAAGTTGGAAAAAAAATAAGTGAAAGATGGCTGAATAAAATTGTTAAAGGGACACTGGGAGCAGTGGGAGTAAACAATGCGGGCGTGTCCATCGCGATCGTGGGCGATCAAGAAATGAAAAAGTTGAACAAGGAATGGCGCGGGAAAAATTGCGTGACAGATGTTTTAAGTTTTGATTATAAGTTCCAAGTTCCAAGTTCCAAGTTCCAAGTTGACGGTGAAATAATAATTTCTTATCCGCGGGCAGCGCGTCAGGCTAAGGAGCGAAAGGCAAGCACAGCGGAAGAAATAAAAATGTTATTAATTCACGGTGCGCTGCACTTGGCGGGGTATGATCATGAAAAAAATTTGCGCCAGGCAAGAGAGATGGAAAAATTACAAAATAAAATGGTTAAATTGTTAAATAGTTAAATTGCTGTCAATTTAACAATGCGGCAATGTAACAATGAAGCAATGTTCAGTTTAAGTCGTTTAATTAAAAGTTTTCATTATGCCGGCAGGGGACTGCTCCGCGTTTTTTGTGAAGAGCAAAGCTTTCGCGTTCAGCTGGTGGCAGGTTTTGTAGTTTTAATTTTGGCCCTGATATTTAAGATTAAGGTTTGGGAAGCAGTAGCTCTTTTGCTTGTCATTATGATAGTTTTAGTGTTAGAGTTAATAAACAGCGTTTTTGAAAGAGTGGTGGATGTTCTAAAGCCCAGAATGCACCCCTACGTTGAAACGGTCAAAGACATTATGGCCGCGGTAGTTTTGCTTTCTTCGCTCGGAGCGATTTTAATTGGTATTTTGATTTTGGGACCATATTTTGTCGCAGTTTTCAAGGGTTAAATTGCTACGAGGATAAATTGTCATGGCGGAGTAATTTAATATAGTTGCAAAAAGCTTTCAGATTATTTATAATAAAAGACTTACCGGAAAAGGATTATAAAGGATATTAACATATGAGAAGTGAAATAATCACCGGCTTAGATTTAGGCTCAACTGCCGCACGAGTGGTCGTGGGACAAAGAGACGCAAATGGCGCGCCAAAAATTTTGGCGGCGATTGAGGTGCCTTCAGAAGGAGTCTCTCGCGGGACAATCACGAGCGTTGAGAATGCCACATCAAGCATTGCGGCGGCTTTTGAGGCAGCAGAAAGAGTCACGGGTGTGCCTGTTGATCGGGCTTGGGTTGGCATTTCCGGTGATCATATTATTTTTCAAAAAAGCAAAGGCGTTATTGCCGTAGCAAAACCCAACGGTGAAATTGATGATGGCGATGTTGAAAGATCAATTGAAGCTTCGCGCGCTGTGGCCACCCCCCCCAATTTTGAAATTCTACACGTCATTCCCAGGACATTTTCCATTGATAGCCAAGTTAATATTCGCGATCCGCTCGGTATGAGCGGAGTGAGACTTGAAGTGGAAACTCAAATTATCCAAGGATTAAGTTCACATATAAAAAATTTGACTAAGTGCATTTACCGCACGGGCGTAGACATTGAAGATGTTGTTTTTTCAATTCTCGCCGCCTCAGAAGCAGTCACAAGTTCGCGCCAAAAAGAATTAGGTGTGGCCGTGGCCAACATTGGCCGGGCATCTACTGAGTTCGCAGTTTTTGAAGGAGGAGATGTTATTCATACAGCATTTTTGCCGATTGGCGGTGATCACATTACTTCAGATGTCGCGATTGGTCTTAGAACATCACTCGACGCCGCGGAAAAAATAAAATTGGAACACGGCACGGCTTTACCCAAAGATGTCAGCAAAAGAGATGAGATTAATCTCGGCGATTATGAGCCCGGAGAAAATACTTTGGTTTCTAAAAAATATATATCTGAAATTATTGAAGCCAGAGTTGAAGAGATTTTTGAGAAAATTGATAATGAGTTGAAAAAAATCGGCCGCAGTGGGCTTTTGCCGTCGGGAGTAGTACTTGTTGGTTCAACGGCAAAACTTGCCGGGCTTCCGGATGTTGCGAAAAGAAAATTACGTCTGCCGGTTTCTTTGGGTTATCCTCAAAATATTGCGAGTGTGGTTGACAAAGTTAATGATGTGTCGTTTGTCCCGGCGTTGGGGCTGGTGCTTTGGGGCAATGCGGTTTATGATGAAAGAGATGGTGGCTTTACTTCTCGCTTCAAGAGTATTGATAAGGTTACGAGCCAAGTTAAAAAATGGTTTAAATCTTTAATGCCATAAAAGATTTTAGATTTCAGATTGTAGATTTAGCTAGATGTAAAAAAATTATTGAGCTTCAAAATCTATAATCTATAATCTATAATCCAACTTTATGCCAGAAATAAAACCAGAAATTGAAACCTTTGCCAAGATCAAGGTTGTCGGCGTCGGCGGTTCGGGTGGGTCGGCAGTAAATCGCATGGTCAAAGCCAAGATAAGGGGTGTTGAATTTATCGCCGCTAACACCGATGTCCAGGCCCTTCATTATTCTGAAGCGCCGGTTAGATTGCATATTGGTAAAACTATTACTCGCGGCTTGGGGGCAGGCATGGATGCGGAAGTCGGAAGACGCGCTGCCGAGGAAAATCAAAATGAAATTAGAGACGCCTTAAAGGGCGCGGATATGGTTTTTGTGACTTGTGGTCTGGGCGGCGGTACAGGATCGGGAGCGGCGCCGATTGTTGCTCAGTTAGCGCGCGATCAGGGAGCTTTAACTGTGGCAGTCGTAACAAAACCTTTTTCCTTTGAAGGAGCACAGCGACGTACTATTGCCGAACGAGCCCTTGAAGAGCTTGAAGATAAAGTTGATACATTGATTACCATTCCAAACGACAGACTTCTTCAGATTATTGATAAAAAAACTTCTCTCCTTGATGCCTTTACGACATGTGATGAGGTTTTGAAAAATGGCGTTCAGGGAATTTCAGAATTGATTACTATCCCGGGTTTGATCAATGTTGATTTTGCTGATGTGCGCGCTATTATGAAAGATGCCGGCTCCGCCATGATGGGAATCGGAGAAGCAAGCGGCGAAGGAAGAGCGGATGAGGCGGCCAAAGCGGCAATTTCTTCTCCACTTTTGGAAATGTCAATTGACGGTGCGCGAGGAATACTCTTTACGGTTACTGGCGGGCCTGGTCTTAGTATGCACGAAGTGGCTGAGGCAGCCAAAGTTATTACCGGATCGGCTGATCCTGACGCTAAGGTTATTTTCGGTGCGGTGATAAATGAGAATATGAAAGAAGGTGTTAAGATTACGGTTATTGCTACTGGATTTACCGAGAGAAGAAAGGCGTCCTATGACGCGGAAATGCCGGCGGCGCGCACTTTCGCCGTTCCAACGATTGGGAAGGCAAAGGAAGCGGACAAGTCAGCAGTCGGTCAATTCCAAAAAAGACCAGTGAAAAAAATTACTGAATTCGGAGATATTGAAGGAGAAGAGGAAAAGGAAACCCCAGGCAAAAATTTTTCCGCAAAGAAAGTCGGGGGAGCAGAAGGCGAAGAAGCGGAGGATTTGGATATTCCGGCGTTTCTTCGGAAAAAAATAATGTAATTAAAATTTAGTATAAAAGATAATAGGATAACAAGATAGCAAGAGAAGATTTGAGAAGGAGGAGTTGATTGGGATTTTAAAATTTATAGCCGAATTCTCGAATTTATGATCTCTAAAGTTATCTTGTTATTTTGTTCGCTCAATTTATGATTTATAACCAGAATAAAATTACCCAAATAAGGAAAAGAGATGGCCGCATTGTTGATTTTGATCAAGGAAAAGTTATGATAGCGATCAAAAAAGCGATAGAGGCTATCGGAGAAAATGATGAAAAATTGGCGAATCGGCTTTCGGACCAGGTGATGAAAGTTTTGAATAAGAAATTTCATCCGCGCTCAATTCCGGCCGTGGAAGAAATACAAGATCTTGTTGAAGAAGTTTTAATTAAGGCAAGACAGATCAGGGTTGCAAAGGCGTATATTCTCTATCGCGACCAGCACGCTAAAATCCGTGAGTTAAATGCGTTGGTTGACGGAAATCAACTGATGGGTAATTATCTGGATAAATTGGATTGGTTGGTTAGGGAAAACAGCAATATGGCTTTTTCTCTGCAAGGTTTGAATAATCATATTAGTTCGGCGATAAGTTCTCATTATTGGTTAAATAAAGTTTATCCCCCGGAAATTAGAGATGCTTATGTTGAAGGAGATTTTCACATTCACGATTTACAAATTTTAGCGGCTTATTGTTGCGGCTGGGATCTTCACGATCTTCTCTCGCGTGGCTTCGGGGGAGTTATGGGAAAAATAGAATCAAAACCGGCTAAGCATTTGCGAAGCGCCCTGGGACAAATAGTTAATTTCTTTTATACTTTGCAGGGTGAAGTAGCCGGCGCTCAGGCTTTTGCTAATTTTGATACACTTCTTGCTCCATTTATACGCTATGACGGTTTATCTTACAAAGATGTGCGGCAAGCTCTGCAGGAATTTGTTTTTAATGTTAATGTCCCGACCCGCGTTGGTTTTCAGACGCCATTTACCAATATCACCATGGATCTTGTTCCGCCAAAGAATATGGCAGATGAAGCAGTGATTGTCGGCGGAGTTCCGCAGAAAGAAAAATATGGAGAATTCCAGGTGGAAATGGATATGTTAAATCAGGCTTTTGCCGAAGTAATGATAGCCGGAGACGCAAAGGGCAGAGTTTTTTCTTTCCCAATCCCAACATATAATATCACCCCAGATTTTAATTGGGAGAAAAAAGAATTTGATCCAATCTGGGAGATGACAGCCAAATATGGCATTCCGTATTTTGCCAATTTTGTAAATTCGGATATGAAAGCAGAAGACGCGCGTTCAATGTGTTGCCGGTTGCGTCTTGATAATCGCGAACTTAGAAAGCGCGGCGGCGGACTTTTTGCGGCAAATCCTTTGACCGGATCAATCGGTGTAGTAACGATCAATATGCCGCGCATTGGTTATCTTTCAAAAACCAGAAAAGAATTTTTTGACCGCTTAGCGCGGCTTATGGATTTGGCCAAAAAGAGTCTTGAAATTAAAAGAGAAGTTATAGAAACCCTGACGAGTAAGGGGCTTTATCCCTATTGCCGTCATTATCTCGCGCCAATAAAAGAAAAATTTAATGAATATTGGAGAAATCATTTTAATACTATTGGTTTGATTGGCATGAATGAAGCTTGCCTTAACTTTTTGGGCAGAAATATTACCACGGAAGAAGGACATGATTTTGCCAGGTCTGTTCTCGATTTTATGAGAGAAAGATTGATGGATTATCAATTGGAAACAAATAATCTCTACAATCTTGAAGCAACGCCGGGAGAGGGCACGAGCTACAGTTTAGTAAAGAAAGACAAAGCAAAATATCCGGACATTATTGTTGCCAATGAAAAAGCTTATCAGGAAAAAGGCGCTATTCCTTATTATACAAATTCTACGCATTTGCCGGTTGGTTTTACAGATGACTATTTTGAAGCACTGCGCTTGCAAGATGATCTGCAAACGCGGTATACTGGAGGCACGGTGTTGCACGGATTTATTGGTGAAAGATTACCTTCCGGCGACGCGGCGAAATTACTTGTGAGGAAAATTGCCGACCAATTTCATCTTCCTTATTTCTCCTTAACGCCTACTTTCAGTGTTTGTCCAAAACACGGTTATATGGCCGGAGAACATCCGTTTTGTCCGAAGTGTGACGAGGAGATTGGTTATAAGGGGTAGTAGGTCTTAGCCGGACCCGTTCGTTCCCGTCTTTAGGGCTAGGAGAGAAAGCGCTGTAAGCCGTGAGGTATTTACCCCGTGTTGCCTGCGTCGCTCGGGAAAAAGAGTTTACTCTTTTTCCACTCGCTATCCTCGGCAATAAAAATTCATAAATAGTTAATAAAAAAGATTTATAATACATAAGATAATTAAAATAACATCAAGCATATGACGGAGGAAAAACAAACAAAGCGGCAGGCGTGTGAAATTTATTCCCGCGTTGTCGGATATCTTCGGCCGGTAAGCCAGTGGAATGACGGAAAGCAGGCGGAATTTGGAGAAAGAAAGACTTATGATAAACAGATAGAAGAGGTTTAAAGGATAAAAGGTTCTAGGGCGCGGCCTCCCATTCCAGGAGGCCGTGTTTTATGCTAAAATTTCCCTATGCTTATCGGTGGATTACAAAAGCTAACATTGATTGATTACCCCGGCAAAATTGCTTGCACGGTCTTTACCGTGGGTTGTAATTTTCGCTGTCATTTTTGCCATAATCCGGAGTTGATTGATCCGAAAAAAGTTAAATTATCAGAAATTATTGAAGAAAAAATTTTTTTTGATTTTCTGAAGTCTCGCCGCGGTCTTTTGGACGGGGTTTGTATCACGGGAGGCGAACCAACGCTTTATCCTGATTTGCCGGAATTTATAAAAAAAATTAAGGAGTTTGGTTTTTTGGTGAAGCTGGACACAAACGGGACAAATCCAGAAATACTTGAAGCGCTTGTGGCAGAGAAATTGATCGACTATATTGCCATGGATATTAAAAATTCGTTACAGAAAGATTTGTATGAAAAAACCACGGGGGGCGTAGTTGATTTTGATAAAATTAAAAAAAGTATTGAGATTATTATGAAAAGCGGTTTGGAATATGAATTTCGTACTACAATTGTTCCGGGACTGCATAATGAAGAAGATATTTTAAGTCTTGCGGATTTTATTAGGGGAGCAAAAAAATATTATTTACAGCAATTCAGATCCGGAGAAAAAATCCTCGCCCCGGAATTTCGCGGAGTAAAACCGTATCCAGCGGAGTTTTTTAAAAGATTACGCGAGAAAATAAAAGATAATTTTGAAATTTGTGAAGTAAGAGAGTAGGGGGGGCGGTTACTTTTTACCTCATTTTTTGATATAATTAATATGACTCCGTTTGAGCGAAGAGTTTTAATATTGGTAAAGAAAATTCCTCGGGGAAAAGTGGTAACTTACGGCGAGATTGCGAGGATTTTAAAGACCGGTCCGCGGACGATTGGCAACGCACTTCATAAAAATTTTTATCTCGTAAAGATTCCTTGCCATAGAGTGGTGCGGGCAGACGGAAGTTTGGGAGGATATGTCGGCGGTCTAAAAAGAAAAATAAGATTGCTAAGGCGAGAGGGGATAAAAATAAAAAATAATAAAATAATCAATTTTAGAGATTGTTTTGTAAAATTATAATTTTTGGATCAAAACAAAAAATTGCGAATTAAAAATCAGCAGTTTAATTCACAATTATAAATTTTGATCTCGAACGATATGCAGTTGGATAAATCAATGAAACAGTTTTTGGCTGTGACGGTTTTGTTGAGTTTTTTGATCGGCGGCGTTGGAGGTATGCTCGGCGGGCTTTACGGTAAAAGTTATATAATTCCATGGTTTGTGAAAAATTTTCTCGGCCAGGAATCTGCTCATAATTTAACAAAAGAAGCAGCTATCACGCAGGCGGTGGTTGAAGAATCAGCGACAGTTGACGCCGTGAAAAAAGTTGCTCCAGCTGTGGTTTCAATAGTTATTTCCAAGGATCTCAGTAAAATAAATAATTATAATAATTTCCCTCAGATTTTTTTCGGTTTTCCTTTTAATTTTCAAGCGCCTAGCGCCAGTGATGAGAGTGGCAGCACAGGAAAAACAGAAATCGGCGGCGGTACAGGTTTTATCATCTCTTCGGACGGTTTAATTTTAACCAACAAACACGTAGCCTCGGATGCAGAGGCAGAGTACACGGTTATAACAAACGATGACCAGAAATATGACGCAAAAATTTTGGCGACTGATCCCGTGCTAGATATTGCTGTTTTAAAAATTGACGCAAAAGATTTGCCGACCGTGGAATTGGGCGATTCAGATAAGATTGAGCTTGGCCAAACAGTTATTGCTATTGGTAATTCTCTTGGCGAATATAAAAATACGGTGACTAAGGGAGTTGTTTCCGGTGTGGGTAGAAGAATTGTTGCTGGTGATAACCAGGGCGGTTCAGAAGTAATTGAGGAAGCAATTCAAACTGACGCTGCGATTAATCCGGGAAATTCCGGCGGCCCGCTCGTCAACTTGGCTGGTCAGGTTATTGCTATTAATACAGCAATGAATCAGCAGGGACAATTGATTGGTTTTGCTATTCCAATCAACGCGGCTAAACAGGATATTGAAAGTGTAAAAACAAGTGGGAAAATCGTTCGGCCGTGGCTCGGTGTTCGCTATGTTTTGATTAATGAAGAAATTGCTAAAGAAAACAAGCTAGAAAAAGATTATGGTGCACTTGTCGTTCGCGGTCAAAAACAAACTGATTTGGCCGTGGTGCCAGGTTCTCCGGCTGATAAGGCAGGCTTGGTTGAGAATGACATTGTTTTAGAGATTGATGGTCAAAAGATAGACGAAGATCATCCTTTGGCGAGAGAAATAGCAAAATCAAGACCAGGTGATGAAATAACTTTGAAAGTTTTGCATAAAGGTGAAGAAAAAGACATTCAAGTAAAATTGGAAGAATATAAAGATTAATTTTAAATAAGAGGAATGGGGCCAAATTATGAAAATGGATGAGTTGGTTAAAAATATAGAAGAGTTGAGGCAGAGGATAGAAAAGGCCTTTGAATTTTTGAAATTAGAAAGTAATAAACAGGAAATTACTAAGTTGGAAAAAATGTCATTGGATCCTGATTTCTGGAAAGATCAGGAAACGGCACGAGGAGTAAGTCAGAGATTAGGTGACCTGAAAGAAGAAGTTGGGATTTGGGGAAAATTAAAAAAAGAAACAGAAGATCTCCTGGATCTAGCTCGGCTCGACGAAAAGGATCAGACAGTTTCCCTGCGAGAAGAGATAGAAAAAAAATATAATGAACTCCTTGCTCAGTTTAAGAAATTAGAATTCTTTGTTTTATTTTCCGGTCCGCGCGATAGGGCAAATGCAATTTTAAGTATTCATGCCGGAACGGGCGGGACAGAGGCTCAGGATTGGGCAGAGATGCTTCTTAGGATGTATTTAAGATTTTGTGAAAAGAAAGGGTGGGAGGCCGTGATTATTGACGAAACGAAAGGCGGAGAAGCGGGGGTAAAAAGCGTGACAGTAAAAATTTCCGGAAAGCATGTTTACGGATGGCTTCGCAGTGAATCAGGCGTCCATCGTTTGGTTCGCATCTCTCCCTTTGATGCGGAAAAAATGCGCCATACCTCTTTTGCTCTTGTAGAAGTTTTACCGGAAACTGAAGACGTCTCGGAAGTAAAATTGGATCCGAAAGATTTGCGAATTGATACTTTTCTTTCAAGTGGTCACGGCGGGCAGAGTGTGCAGACAACGTATTCGGCCGTTCGGGTTGTTCACCTTCCGACCGGACTTACCGTAAGTTGTCAGCGCGAGCGTTCGCAGGCGCAAAACAAAGAAACGGCCATGAAAATTTTGAAAGCAAAAATTTTGCATTTAGAGGAAGAAACAAGAACTAAAGAAATTGATAAATTAAGGGCAGGAGTTTTGGCGGCGTGGGGAAATCAAATTCGGTCGTATGTTTTGCAGCCATATAAAATGGCTAAGGATCACAGGACAAAGTTTGAAACTGCGGATACGGATGCAGTGCTCGACGGAGATTTAGAGCCGTTTATGGAGGAGTATTTAAAATGGAGAAAAGAACAGGGAAATAAAAAGGATAAATAATTTTAAAATTTTAAATTTACATGTATGGCAAAGATTATTGTCACCGGCGGTGCAGGATTTATTGGTTCGCATATTGTGGACGCGCTTGTCGCGCACGGTCATCGTGTAGTTGTGATTGATAATTTGTCTGCGGGTAGAAAGGAAAATATTAATCCAAAAGCAAAGTTTTATAAAGTTGACATCCGAGATAAAAAAATCGCGGGTATTTTTAAAAAAGAAAAACCCCAGGCAGTTTTTCATTATGCGGCTCAAATAGACGCGCGAGCCTCGGCGATTAATCCGATTTTTGATGCTGAAGTTAATGTGCTCGGTTCTATAAATATTATGCAGAATGCCGCGAAGACTGGGGCAAAAAAAATAATTTTTGCTTCCAGCGGCGGATCACTCTCTTCTGAAGCGACAATACTTCCCACCCCGGAAGACCAAATTTCTTTGCCTGTTTCACCTTATGGCGCGGCAAAAATTTCTGCCGAAATGTATCTTAATTATTTCTTGAAAACTTATGGCATGAAATATGTTGCTTTGCGTATGGCCAATGTTTATGGTCCGCGCCAGAGCCCAAAGGGTGAGGCGGGGGTAGTCGCAATTTTTGCCGGCAAAATGCTTCGTAATCTGCAGCCGATAATTTTTGGCAGCGGACGGCAAACCAGAGATTATGTCTTTGTTGAAGATGTGGTTAGGGCAGCGATGCTGTCTCTTAAATTAAATAAAGTCGGCTCTTACAATGTCGGGACAGGAAAAGAAACAAACACTCTTCGGATTTTTAGAAAATTAAAAAAATTGACTGGCGCGAAAGTTAAGGAGGTTCACGGGTCTCCTCCTGGTCAAGAGAAAAAAAATACAGCCGTCGCTGCCGGAGAACAGATGAGAAGTGTTCTGGATTGTTCAAAAATTCGCCGGGAACTTGGGTGGAAGCCCGTTATAAGTTTAGACAAGGGATTAGAAATGACAGCGGAATGGTTTAGAAAAAACATATAAGTATGTAAACATATAAACATACAAACATTTTTGTCGATTTGCTGAAATGTTTAGATGTTTTGATGTTAAAATGTTCTACTGTTAAGATGTTTTTACGAAATTTTTATCATCGCTATTTCGCCGACGGCATGACGCGAGAGTTGAAAGAACTTTTTTGGTCAACGGCGATTTTGGATTTTGCTATTTCAGCAGTTGGCGTTTTTGAACCGATTTATCTTTATACTTTGGGATTTTCTCTGTCCCGGATATTGATTTTTTACATCGCTGTTTACGCGTTGTATTTTTTATTAGTTCCTTTCGGTGGAAAATTTGCCAGAACACATGGCTATGAACATGCCATTCTTTTTTCTACTCCGTTTTTAATTCTTTTTTATCTATCATTATTTGCCATTCCCTATCATCCATTTTTCATTGTGAGTGCAATAATTTCTCTGGCCATCCAAAAAACGCTTTATTGGCCGGGGTATCATGCCGACTTCGCCCGTTTCGGAAAAGACGGTTCACGGGGAAAAGAAATTTCCAATTTGGTGGTGCTTGATTCTATTGTGATGATTTTGGGTCCGGCTTTCGGCGGCATTGTTATTGCGACAGTTGGTTTTAAAGTTTTATTTATCATCGTCGCTTTCTTGATTTTGGTTTCCAATCTTCCTCTTCTTACCACTCCGGAAAAATTTAAACCCGTGCCGTTTTCTTACAAAGATTCAATGAAACGGCTGGTTGCGCCGGAAAATCGGCGAAAACTTTTTGCTTTTTCGGGTTTTGGGGAAGAACATCTGGCTGGCTATCTTTGGCCAATTTTTATTTTTTTGATAATTAAGGAGTATGTCTCTATTGGG
>JAHIRI010000001.1 GCA_018818855.1 Patescibacteria group bacterium | reverse complement strand
TTTTGATTTTGTTTTTAATTGGACATGGATTTCAAGTCCAATTATTGGAACGAGATGCATAATTTTTTAAGAAAATTCAGTCGCAAAATTATTGCGGTAAAGCCGCGCCCTTTTCTTTTTTAACGGAGTTATAAAGAATGAAGCCAATGGCGTAAAATAGAGGAGCGACAAAAACAGGGATAATATTCGCAATGAGCGCCGACCACCACGGAGGGGTTTCGGTAAAGCTCGCTCCAGGCTGACCAAAAGCAAAATCAAGAATATAGATAGGAATTAAAATAACAATCAGAAGAAGTATTCCGTAGACAAGATTTGGCGCAATCCATCTCCAGAGAATCGGCCAAAATTTTCCTTTTGTTAATTGATGGCTTGAGGAGAGCGCTTCAGTACCTTTTTTATTTTCAAGAACAAAAGTGTAAAGGCTGAAAGAAAACCAGACAGAAAAAATTATGCCAGGGATAACCAAGAGGAGCGTCCCAAAACCGACGGCTAGGGTGACTAAAATTGAAATGACAATTCCCCAAAAAGTTTTTGAATAACTTAAACTATAAATTTTTTTAAGGTTGACTGGTTCTTTTTTTATAATTGCGTCCATTGCTAAAATTACAGCAATAGTAATAAGGACGCTTAGCACCCACGAGGCAAGAGAGAGGAAAAAATTTGCCGCCAAAAAAATTATGGGACTTGAAATAAAGTAGGGGAGCAAGGATAAAATAACAGACGGAATTAGAAGCCAAATTACAATTTTTGCGAAAAGAGCAAAATTATTTTTGTAGAGGGCCCAACTTTCGCGCATTAAATCGCGGACTTGAATAAGCATAGTTTTTGGCGAATTTTAAAGAAATTCGCAGTTAATTATGTTTTTTTAAAAATTTTTTCCAAAGAGCGACTGATTCTTCTATTGTATCATAAACGGTTTTATCTGTCTTCAAATAAGCAACTTCGCTGCCGCGCGATTCCATAAGCTCACGAAACCACGGAGCGGCATATCTTTCGGCTATTTTTTCTAAAAACGGTAATTTTTCAAAAATTGAATTATCTTTTTTGTCCCGTTCGGCAAGGCGCAGCATGGCTTCCTTAGGATCAACCTGGGCAATAATTAATAAATCCGGACGATGTTCCAGCGCTAATTTATTTCCGGGCAACGCCATAATTTTTTCAAGTTCCAGGGTTTCGTCCTGGATTGGCTGATAAATTATTGAAGTTGTGACGCCACGTTCCTGAAAAATAATTTTTCCTTGTGCGAGCGCCGGAATAATAACGCGGCGGTAGAGAATTTCTCGGTCAAGAGAAAAGGCCTGGGCTGTGGTCCAGGCGGAATAGTGGCGACTATTTTCGCGGACAATTTCTTCGCGGATGGCTTGGCCGACCATGGCAAAAGTCGGTTCATTTGAAACAATTACGTCGTAGTTTGAGATTTCTTCTGGTTCGGGGAAAGTGTGTTTTTCTTTCCAATATTTTCTTATATCAAAAATTTTCATCTTTTGAGTCAGCGCCCAATCGGCGAGAGCTTTTACAACTACGCCCTTGCCGCTTCCATCAATTCCGTCAATCATGACAAGAATGCCTTTTTTCATATTTTGTTTATTTCTTTTAAAATATTTTCTATTTTAGTATAAGCATCTTCAAGCGTACCGGCATTTAAAATAGTATAATCAGCCATGGCGATTGGTCCGCCTTTTTCTATATTTTCAATTTCTGCATAGTCGCGGGCTTTTGCCGCTTCGGGCGTGAATGAGCGGAATTTCATTTTTGGATCATTGCCGTGGCGCGCGGCTCGGCTGGCTAATCTTTCGTATCTTAGTTTTGGCGGAGCATAGACTGCGATGACAATTAAATTTTCGCCGTATTTATCTTTTAAAATTTTGTATTCTGACCAACTATAAATTCCATCTACAACTACATCGTTAGTTTTTAAAGCTTCATCAAATTTTGGGATATTTAAAATAGCAAAAGCTCCCGGACCGTATTGTTTTCGAAATTCTTCGCGGATTGGTCTTTCATTTTCTTCGGTCGGTTCAAGCCCGCGTTTTTTAACTTCGTCTAAAGTAATTTGACCAAA
>JAHIRI010000017.1 GCA_018818855.1 Patescibacteria group bacterium | reverse complement strand
TTTCCTTTCAATAATTTACCGTCTTCCACCCGCACGTAATGACCAGTCGCGACATATTCCGCGCCCATTGCTTTCGCCTTTTGTAGTAATTCTCCAAATTTTATAAACCGGTTGCATTCCACGCAAGGATTCGGCGTTCGTCCGGCTTGGTATTCTTTCAGAAAATAATCAACCACCAACTTCTTGAACGGAATTTTCATGTTCAGCGTATAAATAGGAATCCCCAATTTTTGCGCCACGCGCCGCGCATCAGAATACGCTTCAAATGAACAACACTTATTTATTGCACATCCCGCGCCGCCGGCCGGCTCCGACCAAAAACGCATAAAAACGCCGACGACATCAAAGCCTTTCTTTTTCAAAAGTGCGGCCGCCACCGACGAATCAACTCCGCCCGACATTGCCACCATTACTTTTTTATTCTTCTTAACCATAATTAATAAATTTTACAATAATTCTTAATAAAAAACAAGCGATAAAAAAAGCTGGCCGATCGCGCCGTTGCGCAGTCTGGCCAGCACCTCCTACTTTCTACTTCTCCTCCACGATCTTCACGAGTCTCGAGTCGCGGTCATTTGGATGTTTGGCAAGATATTCCTGCAGGATTTTCTTCACGTTGAGCGTGGCCCCCGGAAGCCCGATCTCGCCGAAAAGCCGGTCGATTTGCCGCTGAAGTTCGCGAGCGAAATCCGCTCCGTACGAACAGCAGAAATCGACGACAGCCTGCTCTAGTCGCTCTTCCGCCGGCACGGTGTGTTCTGGCGCCTTCCAGTTCGCCGTCGTAACGACGTGGAGCGCCACCATTTCCGCTCTTCTCTCCGCGGGCGCCTCGCCGACAGCCAGTTCGGCAGCGAAGTAAGCCTCTTGCCACCTTCCTTCCCGCGCCGCCAGAAGGCAATCTTCTGCCGCCCGGGCCGCCCACTTCGCAGAAAGAGCAGCCGGCGCGGAAGTCGAGATATCCACGAGCCACCAGGTATCATCCTTTTTGGGCCCGTAGATCGTCTGGATTTCCCTGCTATCAACCTGAACCTCGAGGAGCAAACCCGCTTCCTCGAATTCTCGGCGCATCTCTTCGCGGCGCGCGTACGACGGGATGGGCCACCGATCCACCCTCTCGCAAGCCGCGATTCTCGCGATCTTCGCCGCCTCCTCCGGGGTGGCTCTCCGGAGCACGGTGGAAAAACTGCCGTCGCCATCATCGCTGATGTCACCCGCGACCGGATAGCCGAGAGTATCGCCGATGGCCCTCAAAGCCCGATTGTCAATAACCGGCAGAACCCGATAGCCGTAGTCGCGATGATATGGAGGCAACGAAGCAGTCAATTCCTCACCCACCACGCGAATCGTGCCGCGGACCACCCTGCGGCGCGGTTCCCCGTACGAAACCTCAAAGGGAATTTCCCGAATTTCTCCCATTTTCCTTACTCCTCTCTATCCGCTCATCTTAATCCAAACAAATAAAAATTACAAGCTCATTAAACTAAATTTTTATCCAATAAAAAAGCGACGGCATTGCTGGCCATCGCAAAAACTATTTGTCCTCCACGACCTCGAAAAGATCCTCGGAAAAAGTACAATGCCTCCCGTTCATCAAAACCGTCACGGCTAATCCTTGAACTTGAGGCGCCCGTGCTTCGCAATCCATGGAATGACCGCTCGTGCCGAGCAAGCCCTTCCTCCCGCCGCACTTACAAATCGGCGCCCAGATATCCATCGCTACCATCACTACAAGAAACGGCCCGGGTCCGCCACCAAATTCTTTCTCGCTTTCTGGATTGCGCCAATCCACCCACTTTCCGTCGCGAATATCGCCCGGCTCTTCTTTTCCTCCCCACATCTCATCCTCCTCGCACGATTATTTTATCCTTATTTTTCTATTATTGTCAACTCTTCTTCATCGAAAAAACACAGCCGCAATAATTTTGCCGGTACAACCCCAACCGATGAGATTCTTTGTCAGTTTCAACTTGCCCGCCACTTTTTTTAAAATCTTCCGCCAAAAAATTCAAGCCAAATTGCCTTGCCCATTTTTCGCCCAGTGGATTTATCATCGCCGCTTTTTTATTCCGCCCGACGGTCAATGTTGAAGTAAAATATTGGTAATTATTTTCTTTGGCATATTTTGCCGTTTCGCCGAGTCGTAAACTAAAACACATCTCACACCGCTCTCCTCCTTCGGGATCATTCTCGTGGCCGCGCGTCAAGGCCAGCCATTCTTCCGGCTGATATCTCCCCTCGATCAATTCTACGCCCGCCTCCGCGGCCGCCTGCCACGCCGCCGCCAATCGCCGCTCATATTCTTCCGCCGGAGCGATATTTGGATTAAAAAAATAAAGCGTCACGTCAAAATCCGCGGATAACTTTTTGGGAATCCACGCCCCGCAGACGCCGCAACAAATATGCAATAATAATTTTGGTTTTGCCAAATTCATAACAAAAACATCTTAACATAATAAAACGAGCCCGGAAAGGACTCATTTTATTTTTTATCTTGTGATTTTGATTCGTTAATTTTCAGCGGTTGATTATTTTTTCCGCCTCCACTTTTTTTCTTCATCTGCCTCTCTTTTTCTTTTTCAACCCTTAGACACGCCTTGCAGTAAACCGGCCGGTTTGGATCAGGGTTAAAAGAAACACGATCTGACTTGCCGCAAGCCGAACAAACTATTTCGTAAGGAAATTTTTCTTCAAATGTTTTTTTATCTCCCTCGCTCTCTTTTTTCCCTGCCTCGCCGACGGGCGGGTTTTCTTCTTTTTTAACCGGCGGGACGGAGGGAGAAATAAGCGCTGCGACCGGAGCTGATTTTTTTTCCAGAGAAACATTAGGAAGGTTTTCCGGAATGTGGGCGGTTTTTATTTCCTCCGGCTCATCCAGTTTTAGGGGCGATGGAATCCCTTCTTCTTCTGCGGATAATTTTTGATGGACAACTTCTTTTCGTCTTTCAACCATCATCCTTTTTTCTTCCCCTATTGGCTTTTTGGGTCGCGGTTGTTCTATTTTAATATCTATATTAATTTTTTCTTTTTGCTTAACTTCAACTTTCGGCGGTTGGACAATGACCGTCGGTGTGATCGCCTCTTTTTGCGACTTTTGTTTCTCGCCGAATTTTTCTCTTTTTTCCGGTTCCTCTGAAAAAATCTTCAAGAAATCAACCGCTTGAACTTTTGATTTTTCCAGGAAAGTTTCGCGGGCCGTAATAGCGCGCGTTTCAAGCTCTTCCTGCGACATTCTCGGCTTTTTTCCTTCTTCCGCCTCCCCTACCCCGCTTTTTATATCTTCCGCTTCTTGCCCCTTTTTCTCAATTGATTTTTTTATTTCCGCTTCAAGTTCTTCATCCGATTTTTCTTCAGTGCCAATAGCCTGCATCCCGCTCCAACGAGTAATTTTTTCCTCAACAATTTCCTTTGGTTTGGCATATCGCTCGCGGGAAACGCGGATTACTTTGTCTCGATTATCAGTCGGTCCCGTAACCGGCGGCAAACCCGAAGCCGAAAAAGGCGTTGATGATACGCCGTCAATCATCAATTTCATATAGGTATCGTATTTGGTCAAATTTACCAAATCTTCAGCCGTGAAAGTAGGAGCAAATTCTTTTTCTAAAACCTCGGCATCAGCCGCGCCAATTCGGAAAGCGACAATTGTCCCGACGTTACCAAAAACGGCGGCGGCAACTTCCTCGGCCAACTGTTCAATGTATTGATGAGCTAAAACTAAATTCAGCCGGTATTTTCTGGCCTCAGACAAAATATTAGCAAAACTTAAAGTAGCAAAATTTTGAAATTCGTCAACATAAAGATAAAAATCTTTTCTCTGGGGTTCTGGAATATCCACGCGACCCATAGCCGCCAATTGAATTCTTGTAACAAGCATATTCCCCAAAAGGGCGCTCGCGTCTTCACCGATCCGGCCTTTGGCCAAATTCATTATAAAAATTTTCTGGCTGTCCATAATTTCGCGCATATCAATCGTGGACTTCACCTGGCCGACAATATTTCTAACAATTGATGCCGAAAGAAATTGACCGACTTTATTTTGAATAGGCGCGATAGCTTCAGTGGCAAATCTTTCATTGTATTTAGCAAACTCATCAACCCAAAAAGCTTTGACTACCGGATCCTTTAATTTTAAAACTACCTTTTTGCGGTAATCGCGGTCGGCAAGCATTCTGTTGATCCCGAGCATGGTTGACCCGGGGCAATCTAAAAGCGCCAAAATAGTGTTGTTCAAAATATATTCCATTCTGGCTGACCAAACATCCGGCCAGATTTTTTTGAAAACGCCCATCATCCCCGAAGCGACTAAATGTTTATATCTTGGGTCAATTGATTCTAAAATATTAAAAGCAATCGGCCAATCCAAATCAGCCGGATTAAAATAAACCACATCATTAATTCTGTCCGCCGGGATAAAATCAAGAATTTTTTCCGCTAAATCACCGTGCGGATCAACTACGCCCACACCGCGGCCCGCCCGAATATCGGAGATAATCAAATTCTCCAGCGTGGTGGTTTTACCCATGCCGGTTTTACCAATAATATAAACATGCCGGCGCCGATCGTCGGTTTTAATGCCAAAACGTTTCCGTTCTCCGCGGAAATTTGTTTCGGCAAAAAGTGCTACCTCCTCATTTGTCATGGCTTGTTTTAATTACTCAAAATTACTCATTTATACAACAGGTAAATTTGGCGGCGCTTCTTTCGGTAACTCCTCATCTTCTCCCATTTCCTCGATCGCTTTCATATGGGACGGTACTTCAAATGGCAAGTTAATGGGCGGCACACCGCGCTTGCTTTCTACTGTCTTAACCGACGGAGCTTTAATCCAATTGGCCGGAAAGTGCCACATCGTCGCCAGCTCTTCAATATTTAAGACAAAACCTTTGCCGATACCACGCGACTGACTGCGGCCGCGATATGCCTGCATAATTTTAATTTTTTTCCAAGCTAATCTTTTCTTTACTAAAATATAATGTGCAGCTGTTCCAACTTTTTTATATTCAGGCTTAATACTCTGCCCATCCATTGTACTAAATTGTTTAATAACCCCAACCATTGGATGTGCCGCGCGCGTTTTTTTAAAAACTTCTTTTCTCGCGACATAAATCATTCTCACTTTAGTCTGAAAACCAATTTTGGAAATTTTTCTCTCAATGGCCTCAACCAAAGTTTTTGTTCCCGGAGAAAGATATTGCATCATGGATGCTTCCTTTTTTTCTTCTCTTTTCTTAGTAGGTGCCTCCTCTGCGCTACTTAAAATTTGAGTCAACGCCGTGTCCGCAACTTTCCCGGGCAAATCCACCATTTTGTTTAACCATGTTTCTTTCGTTTCAACTTTCGCACCAATTAATTTTTTGACTAAATTGTCGCCCTTTCTTGTCCATTCTTTCTGGCCAATCGGCGTAATTAAAATTTGAAACCAAATATGCTCGCCCTTTCCCATTTTAGACATTGTCTCAAGCATGGCCGCCAGAGGATCTTTAAACTCTTTAGTCGTCGGGTCTTCAAAATCATGATAAGTCCGCAAGGGATAAGCATCTTCCTGTCTGACTTTTATCCACTCTGTGCCAAACAATTCCCATTCCTGATTGGGAAATTTGCCTGGCGCCCATTTTGTGTAATCAATAACTTCTGTAATTTCCGCGTCAGGATATTGGGCGTAAATCGCCGCTTCAACCAAATCGCGAAATTTATCGCGGGTGCGAATAACAAATTGAATATAGCCTTCAGTGCTCACAATTTCCAAACTAAACCAATCCTGAGTTTTCCCTTCCCAATATTTTTCCCAAAGAGTATCAGTACCGTGCGCCCCGTCCAAATGCGCGAAAATATTTTCTACAGCCAAGGGCGACTGACCGGGCTCGTCCAAAACGGCTCTTGGAATATCTATGGCCAAAAAAATCCAACGACGTTTTGCTTCATAAAGATTTTGCCGCCAATTAACCCAAATTTCCCATGATCCCCAAAGAAAAACCCAGAGGATTATAATCCATCCTCCATCGGCGAAAAGCCGCCACATAATTGCAAGCGGCGACATTGACGCTAAAGTATCAAAATAACTTAAATCAATAGTGATCATCACTACGTAAATTACTTTTATTCACAATTCTCTCGTCTCTGTTATTCATTATAGCACAAAAAACAAGACAAGTTAATAACAAAATGAACCCTATCGCGGGTCCATTTTAAATCAATTAAAATATAACAAAAAACATCTTTTTATTATAAAATATAAATTATTTTCTATACTGTTCCGGGAAATTAAGTCTACCGACCAAAAATTTCACAACCATAATGCAAACAAATGGAAACATTCCCGTAAAAGCAAGCAAGGCAAAAATCGGTTTGTCAATATTTATGGCCGTGAGAATAGTAAAAAAACAAATCAGGGCATAACCAATGACTGGCGCGTAATCAAATAAATTCTCTTCCTCCGGCCGTTCGCGTTCAAAGAAAATTTTATAAAGAAAAACCGCGGAAAAAGAAATTGCCATCCAGCCGAGAAAATTACTGATTGGCACGCCAAAATAATCTCCGGGATGAAACCACGACCACCATCCCATTTCTATCGCCAGCGGTTCAAGAGCAAAATCCCAGGCAACGACAATTAACGCAGTCAAAAGCGCGCACCAAAAACTAACCCAAAATTTTTGTAAAAAATGAGTATGTTTTGTAAATCTGAAATTTGTGATGTGTTCTGAAACTTGATAGGAAATATAAATTATGGCTGACCACATCAAAATTATGAGCAGTGGAATATTCAAAAATTTCCATCCCAAAAATTCTGAATATTTATAATATCCCAAAAAATTGTTAGCCAAATTAGCACCGATAAATTCTGCTCCTAAACTAGTAAGTAAAACTAAAACAAGAAAAATAATTGCGTTCCTCGCTCCAAATTTTGCGAAAGCATGCCAAAGAGTAAAGGCAAAAACCGACAAAGTAAAAAATGCCGTCAAAATAAATCCCTGTTCCAGCTCGCCCTGCCACAACATAAAAATATAAAAAAGAATGATTGCGGCGAAAAATAAATTAGCGAGAAAAAAATTTACGTTTTTTGATTTCATACGGCTAACTGTTAATTGTTAACTATTATCTCACAGCGCGCCCAACTCGCGGAGCGCCCGCTCAAATGTTTTTATGGCTCTTTTGGCTGTGCTGTGATTGAGAGAAAAAGTTGCTTCATGTACCAGCTGGTTTCTGAGAACGTGCGCCCACCAAACTTTTTTCAGTCTATTAAATCTAAAACTCGCGAATCGGATTCTTTCGCCCATATCTTTTCCCGACATAGACATTGATTTTAAAACATAATCAAGAAGCTTGTCCGCTTCCATCACGGCAAGCTTATAATTCATTTCTCCCGGCTGATCAAGCATTTTTTCAATTTCTTGCCAACGTTTTTTAATTCCTTGTTTATCAAGATCATATTCCCGACTTTTGAAAAATGTGGCAATCCCCTTGTATGCACGATAGATTAAAAAAATAAAAGCAATCACGGCGAGCAACCCGCCGATAAATTTTATTAAAGAATAGAGATCAATTTCGACGGTCATAAAATCAAAATAACAAGATAACAAAATAACATTAAAACAAATCTATTGACTTTTTTACAAAATGTATTAGGATTTAACTAGAAGGAGGGTCTAAAATGGGAAAGAGAAAAATGACATGGCTAGAGGCAGCCGGACTTGCGCTTCTGGGCTGGGTTCTATTCGTCCTCTTCGTCGACGCTTATTTGATCCCGCAGTGGCCGCAAGAGGAACTGGCTTTCCCGACTTGGGTCTACCGTGCCATCCTCATAACTCTGAGCCCACTAGCTGTCCTCGCGATTCTATGGTTTAGGGCGCTTTACCTCGCGTTCGAGGTGAACGACCCAAGCGGAGACGAAAAACATTAACCTCCACCGCCACTCTTTTTCATCCCAATCGCCGATGGCACACGCATGTGCTGTCGGTTTTTTTATACTAAATACTATATACCAGATACAAAATACTATTTCTCCTTCCTCGTCCACACGACCCTCGCCGGCGCGTCTTCATCAGACCAAATTATTTTTAATTCCCCGCCTTTGAACGCCCGCGCAACTTGTTTGCCAACGGAAACGGCCAGCTGATTTTCCGTGGTCGTGATAATAACTTTTTTTCCGCGGTCTTCAATTTTTATAATCTGATCTTCCGGATCTCGCTTGAAAGCCCGCGCTCCGACGTTTCGCACCAAATTTAAAATTTCATTTTTATCCGCGTCAA
>JAHIRI010000016.1 GCA_018818855.1 Patescibacteria group bacterium | reverse complement strand
TCTTTGTGCAGGTCTTTATCATAATCATACATAAAAGTTGGGTCAAGGCCGGCAATATAATAGTTATGAGTATTATAATAGAAAAGCGCGGGAAAATCATCCCAGTCATTATGGAAAACAATTGCTCCTTCGGGGGTATTATTTTTTAACCATTCGGCCACGCCGCGGTATTTATAAATTGATCCGCCGGAAAGATAAAGTTGTTTTATCGACCAAATATTTCTTCCAGCCGTAAAGGGCACCATAAACAAAATATAAATAATAGCAAGACTCGAAAGAATTTTTCTTTTTTGCCGCCAAGCATTAATCGCAGGCAGATATTTTTTTATTAAAGAAAGGGGTTGGTTTAAAATGAAGGCGGAGGCAAGAGCAGCAAAGGGAATAAAGTATTCAACATTACGGCGGGAGCGTAAGGTTAGGGCGAGAAAAAAAAGTGCAAGAAAGGTAAGGGCAAGGGTTTTAACTTTCATTTCCGGATTTATTACAGAAGATTTTTCATGGCTCGTAAAATTTTTAAGAAAATTTATGAAAATTACGGCAAAAGAAAGAATTAATAAAATAAAAATAAAAGAAGAATTGGCGACGAGATCGCCCAAACCGTACGGATACCACTCGGCTCCTACGCCGATTTTATCTTGGTAATTAATGACGGCGATTTTGATAATTTGCTGCCAATAAAAAAATAGATTTTTGGGGAAGAAGGGATTTAAAACAATGCCGGCAACCAAGCCGCCAAAACACGCTCCAAAAAGTTTAACGTTTGCTTTTGAAAAAATATTTTTAAAGAAAGCTTTGATTAATGATTTTACATTTTCAAAATTTTTGGCAACGCTGATGATGGCTTCGGAAAAAATATAGAATAAAGTTAAAACTAAAATCAGCGGCCAGCCGCCATAAGTCCAGACATAAATAAAGGATAGAGCAAAAAGCGGCCAGAGTTTTCTCTTGAAAATAAAATAAAGACCAAAAAACAAAATTATGAGTGAAATTGAAGAAGCCTTGGCAAGATTTATTCTGAAAATAAAAGGGCTTGAGGCTAAAAGAATTAAGGAATAAAAAATCGCGCCTTTGACGCGGAATTTTTTTAGAAACCAATAAAAAACTAAAATTAAAATCGCGGCGAAGAACGCGGTGGCAAGTTTAATTCCGACCAGCGGATCAAGAACGGTGACAAAGGGAATCAGGGCGACGTGATATAAAAAATGGTGGTCAGTATAATTATTTTTTAAAACAGTAAACTGTAGCCAGGGAAAATCCGAGATAATTCCTTGATCGCGGGTTAAGACAGCCATCTTTGCGTGGTAAAAAGAGTCCGGGTCGGGAAAGGTGGGAGAAATTTGAAAGTATGAAAAAAGAGAAAACGTGACAATGAAAAGCAAAAGATATTTTAACAATTCTATTTTTTTCATCGGTCAGTTTCCTCCTTTAAAATCTTTTATGTTTAGCCGAGTTGTTTTTTAAAAAAATCAACCCAGGGGACGGGGGAGGGATCTAAATTATAATTCATTGCCAGATAAAAACTCAAATAACTTCCAAAACTTAAAATTTCAAAAACTTGGAGAAGTTTTGTTTTTGCCGCTGGCTGGTATTCCAAAAATCCGATTTTATTTTTTGTCAGAACGGTTTTTAATATTTTATATCTTTTCTGATTGCGCGGCAGGTAGAGGCCGGAATTGAAAAGAATAAAAGTCAGATTTTGTTTGTTTGAGTCCGGGTTTTTAAGTCCTTCCATCAGATGATGATTTAATTCTGGAAGTTCAAAGTAGGTCGCAAAAGTTTTAGCGTTTTCATTTATTTGGTTAGCCATTATATGGCCATTGCCGATTAAAAATTCTGAAGCAACAATGACGGGAATTTTGTTTTTTAGTGTTGTGGAGATTTTTTCAATTGATCGCGGCCGACAAGCGAGCGCAGTGACGACAGCTTTTATTTCTTGGTCGCTAATTTTAAGTAGACCGCATTTGGTGAGAAGTCCAATCTGTCCGACGATGGAATATCCGAGTCCCATGCGTGGCTGGTTTGACGGATTGTAAGTTGTTTTAAAAATATAAGCAGGATATTTATTATCGCGCAAAAATTTTTCCAATTTTCCGCCGGCGGCAAGACCCATAATTTTTGCTTTTCTTTTTTTACCCTCGGCGGCGGCAGATAAAGTTTCTTCCGTGTTTCCGGAATAACTCGAAAGAATTAAAAGGGTTTTTGGTCCGACATAGTTTGGCAAATTATAACCGCGGACAACTTCAATCGGAACTTTGAGTTCACCAGAAAAAAGCGCCTGGATTAAATGTCCGCCGAGCGCCGAGCCGCCCATTCCCGCGACGACAATATTTTCCACGCTGCGGCAGTTGGCGGGAATTTTTATTTTTTTAACATCACTCCATGCTTCAGCGCATTGTTCGCCCAGAAGTTCAATAGATCCGAGCAGGTTTGATTTGTCTAATTTTTTGAGTTGTTGTGAGGTAATCATGTTTGTAAATGTCATTGTTTTATTTATCTATTCTATCAAATTTTAGATAAATAAAAAAGCCCAGCTAGGTGGCTGAGCGGAAAACGGAGCGTTTTTTATTTATTCAATAATTTTTTTCGCCGTAAGAGTTTATGATAACTAATAGCAAAACGGTGGGCTTCGTCGCGGACATGGAGCAGAATATCTTTGTGCAATTCGGCGACGCGGACAAGTTCCGGATTTTTCGGATCGGCGAGCAGACGATCTTGTTTTCTGTCAAAACCTTTAGCAATCCCCAGCACTGGAATTTTTATTTTTTGTTCAGTTAAAATTTCACGGACAGCATTGATTTGTCCCCAGCCGCCGTCAACTAAAATTAAATTTGGCAGCGGCCAGTCAGAAGTATGTTTCAATCGCCGCGTCATTACTTCTTTCATCATTCCAATATCGTTTGGCGCATTTAAAGTTCTAATTTTAAATTTTCGATATTTATTTTTGTTTGGTTTTCCATTTTCAAAAACCACCATACTACCCGTGGCCGAGGTGCCACTAATGTTTGAAACATCATAACCTTCAACGCGGCCGAAAATATTAATAAAGTTATGGCCTGAGCCCGTCGAAGGCCGGCCCTTCGACTTCGCTCCGCTTCGCTCAGGGAATAAAGAGTCGGAGGTTATGACAGCCACATCTTGAATATGTTCCAAAGAAAAAATTTGATTTCGAAGTCGCGCCGCTTTTTCAAAATCTTCCGCGCGGCTTGCGCTAGCCATTTCTTTTTTTAAATTTTTTATAATTTTTTCTTTTTTTCCTTCAAAAAATAAAATTAAATTATGGATCAGCCGGCAGTAATCTTTTTCTGAAACCAGATTAGCACAAGGTGCCGGGCATTGTTTTAAATGATAATGCAAACACGGCCGTTTTGGCATAACCACGCAATCGCGAAAGGGGAAAATTCGGCGGCGTAAAATATCAAGCGCGGCGCGGAGAGAAGAAGCACTTGTGTACGGCCCGAAAAGTTTGGTAATCTGTTTTTTTTCTTTTGGCATCATCCGTTTCAATTCCAAACCGCGCAATAAAATAATTCTCGGGAATTTTTCTCGCGTAAAAGCGACATACAAAAATGACTTGTTGTCTTTTTCTTTTACATTATATTTCGGCAAGGATTTTTTGATGAGATTGGCTTCCAAAATCAAGGCCTCAATTACCGTTGGCGTTTTTTTAAAATCAATATTATAAATTTCCGTGACTAATTTTTCAATTCTAATATCATGCGGCCGGTCAAAATAACTTTTTACCCGGTCGCGGAGTGAAGTGGCTTTCCCAATATAAATAATCTTCCCCGCGGCGTTTTTCATTAAATACACGCCCGGGGTTTTGGGGAAATTTTTAATTTTATTTTTTAATTCTGGCATATTGACATTTTTGCTTTTTTGTTTCAAGATATTTTTAGAGGAGGGAGGTGGCGAATGAAAGACGCATACATCAAGGAGAAGAAGTGGCAGGGGGCCATTCTTTTCGCGATTGTTCTTGATCTTCGAGACCGCGTGACAAAGGTGCCCTTCGGTTGTGGCATGATGATCATTATGGGCGATGTGGTAAAGGAGATCCGTCAGCTTAAGGCAATACTCGAGAAGTTTCAGCGGGTAGCGCCAGTTGCTGGCATTACGAAGGAGCTGAAGACATTCTGCGATGAGCGTGGCGTTGAGATCAGCTCCAAGTGGAGGATCGCGGGCGACGCGTAGTCGTGTTTCAGTCGCTCACACGGACCACAGACAACTGTGGTCTTTTTTTATTATCAAGCGAGTGAGAGAAATGAAATTTTATTTCATTTCCGAGCGAGCGCAGATAACAAAGGGTCAACCATTTATTTCAAAATTTTTTTCAAATATTGCCCGGTATAGGATTTTGGATTTTTTGCCACTTCTTCCGGCGTGCCAGTTGCGATCAATTGTCCGCCCGCGTCGCCGCCGTCGGGACCAAGATCAATAATCCAATCAGCGGTTTTGATGAAATCCAAATTGTGTTCAATCACAATAACGGTATTTCCCAAACTAACCAAGCGGTGTAAAACTTCTAATAATTTTTCTACGTCAGCATAATGCAAACCAACGGTTGGTTCATCCAAAATATAAATCGTTCGGCCGGTAGAACGGCGAGCGAGTTCCGCACCGAGTTTTATTCTTTGCGCTTCGCCGCCGGA
>JAHIRI010000015.1 GCA_018818855.1 Patescibacteria group bacterium | reverse complement strand
TTTGAACGCGGGGTGCGGCCAATGGGAGATTGATCAATAACAATTACTTTATCCAAATAATCTAAACCTTCAATTCTCGCGTGCTTTCCCATTTGCCGGTTGGAGTGGTTAAGTTTATTGGAAAGTCCTTTATATAAAATATCATTCACTAGCGTGCTTTTCCCGGAGCCGGAAACGCCTGTCACACAGACAAATCTTTTGAGTGGAATTCTAACATCAATATTTTTTAAATTGTTTTCCGTGGCGCCGACAATTTTTATTTGGCCAGAAGAAAAATATTTGTTTTTATCGTCAACGTGGCGGCGTTTTTCAGGGGTTTTTATTTCTTTGTCTCCGCGCAAGTATGCCGCGGTTAAAGATTTTTTGTTTTCCAAAACATCTGGCATCGGTCCGGCCGCGACGATTTCTCCGCCGTGCGCGCCGGCGCCGGGACCAAGGTCAACCAAATAGTCAGCCATCCAAATTGTTTCCGGATCGTGTTCTACAACAATAACCGTGTTACCAAGATCTGTTATATTTTTTAAAGTATCAAGCAATTTTTCGTTATCTTTTGGATGAAGGCCGATGGTTGGTTCGTCTAGAATGTAAGTAGCGCCGACCAAGCGCGAACCGACTTGCGAGGCGAGACGAATTCTTTGTGCTTCGCCGCCCGAGAGCGTGCCGGCAGTGCGGCCCAGGGTCAGATAACTTAAGCCGACATCCAACATAAATTGAAGGCGGTTTTTTATTTCTTTCAAAATAGTGCTGGCGATTTCAAGGTCAGTTTTGCTCAATGAATTTTTTTTATTTTTTTCGTCAGAAATTTCGTTAAAAAAGGCAAAAGCTTCTTTGATGGACATTTTTGTCACTTCCACAATATTTTTTTCTCCAACTAAAACATGCAAACTTTCTTTCCGGAGTCGTACGCCGCCGCAATCAGGGCAGGGAGTTTCGGAAAATAAAAATTCTGTGCCCAAGCCATGGCAAGTCGGGCAGGCGCCGTAAGGGCTGTTAAAAGAAAAAAGACGCGGTTCAATTTCCGGAAAAGAAAAGCCGTCGTCCGGGCAGGCGTATTTTGCCGACATTACCATTTCTTCATTATTATCCAAAATAATTGTGACAACGTCTTGGCCGTGTTTTAGGGCTGTCTCAACCGCTTCGGCCAACCTCGCCCGCAAACCTTTATTATTTTCAAGCGGCCAGCCGAGGGTGACCTTATCAACAACTAAATCAATGTTGTGTTGTTTGTATCGCGAAAGAACTATTTTATTCCGAAGCTCTCGAAGTTTTCCATTGACGCGCACTTCGGAAAATCCATTATTGTACAAATCATAAAGCAGTTGATAGTATTCTCCTTTTCGTCCGCGGACAACCGGAGCAAGAATAGTAATTTGATCAGAAGATTTTAAATTTTGTGATTTTAAGTTTTTTCCTTCATGGATTTCTGTGGTTTTTATTAAAATCCAATCCACTATTTCTTCAACCGTCATTTTTTTTATTTCTTTTCCGCAGACCGGGCAATGCGGTTTGCCAACGCGCGCGAAAAGAACGCGAAGATAATCATAAATTTCCGTGATGGTGGCGACCGTGGAGCGGGGGTTGGCGCTATGGGCTTTTTGGTCAATGGAAATGGCCGGAGACAATCCTTCAATTTCGTCAACGTCGGGCTTGTCCATTTGTCCCAAAAATTGTCGGGCGTAAGCCGAGAGAGATTCCACATAGCGCCGCTGGCCTTCGGCAAAAATGGTATCAAAAGCCAATGACGATTTGCCAGAACCAGAAAGTCCGGTAAAAACCGTCATTTTATTTCTTGGAATTTCCAGAGAAACATTTTTTAAATTATGCTCACGTGCGCCACGAATTATAATTTTATCCTGCATATAATTTTATAAATATTCAAAGTGAATAATTTGAACTATACTCGATTTTTTAAGGTGATTATTATTTTTTAAACTAATCAGGGATTTTTTGGGAATTCCTAGTTTTAATAAATTATTGACCGAAGATTTTTTAGTTTCAGTTATTTTTTATTTTCCTTTTCCAGTCGGCACCGCCGTAAGAGCAGGCTTTATAAATTTTATTTATCTTGTATTTATCAATTTCGCTATCAATGCGTATAGTCACAATTTTAGTTTTTTTAAGGATGGCTTTTTTATATTGCGACGGGAAAAATATTTTTGGCATAAAATAGTTATGATTATTTTTTCTTTTTTAATTCCCGAATTTCGTCGCGCAATATCGCCGCCAATTCAAACTGCAAATCTTTAGCCGCCTCCTTCATTTGTTTTTCTTTTTCTTTAATTATTTCTTCAATATTTTTTCCTTTTTCTGCGGCAACATCCAGATCCAAGATATTTTTAGTTTTTGATTTTGTAATTTCTTCACCAATAATATCTTTAATTTTCTTTTGAATCGTTTTCGGCGTGATGCCGTGTTTTTTGTTATATTCCATTTGCGTTTTTCGTCGGCGCTCGGTTTCTTTGATCGCTCGTTCCATGGAGCCAGTAATTTGATCAGCGTAGAGAACAAC
>JAHIRI010000014.1 GCA_018818855.1 Patescibacteria group bacterium | reverse complement strand
TAATACCCCCGAAGGAGCAATTGTTTTCCATAATGACTGGGATGATTTTCCCGCGCTTTTCTATTATAATACTCATAACTATTATATTGCCGGCCTTGACCCAACTTTTATGTATGATTATGATAAAGACCTGCACAAAGAATGGGTTGATATTACGACCGGCCGACGCCCGAACATTTCCGAGATCGTTAAAAATGATTTCCATTCCGAATACGTTTTTGTTGATAAAGATCATATCGCCCTGGAAAATAATTTGAAAAGTGACGGGCATTTCCAAATGGTTTACAAAGACGAAGAAGGCAAAATTTATAAATTAATTGAAAAGCAATAATGAAAATTCTAATTGCTGTTCCAGCTTATAATGAGGAATCAATTTTGGCAGAAAACGCCACAAAAATTTATAATTTTTTGAAAAAAAATATTGTCGAAGAATGGCAAATTATCATTGCCGATAATAATTCGACCGACCGAACGGGCGAAATCGGAAAAAATTTAGAAAAAAATTTATCAGAAATAAAATATTTGAATATTCCGGAAAAAGGAAAGGGTCGAGCTATCAGGGCGGCCTGGGAAAATGCGGCCGCCGATGTTTATGTTTTTATGGACGCTGATTTGGCGACCGATCTCTCTTCTCTGCCCGCACTTCTTGCCGCGGTCGGCAAAGAAAATTATGACATTGCCAGCGGCGCGCGTTTTCACAAAAATTCTAAAGTTCAAAGATCATTGCTTAGAAAGTTTATTTCTAAAATTTACCGTTTTGTTCTTCGTCTGTCATTGGGACTTAAAACAAAAGACACACCCTGCGGCTTTAAAGCTGTGAATCATAAAGTCGTTAAAAATATTCTTCCTCAAATAAAAAATAATGAATGGTTTTTTGATACTGAAATGATTATCTTGGCGGAAAAACAAAATTATAAAATTAACGAAATTCCTATCATCTGGACTGAACACAAAAAAACCGGTCGCAAAAGCCGGGTAAATTTTATAAAGGTTTCTCTTGGATATTTAAAAGAAATTTGGCGATTAAAAAAATCCCATGCCGGAAATTAATTTTAAAGAATGGAAGTTCGTCGGGCTCCTCAGTATAGTGGTAATTATCATAACATTTTTACCCACCTTGGTTGGCTTAATAGTCACGCCCGAGGACAGCGTCTTTTTGGGAACACAACATATTAACGTTGAAGACACACCAATTTATTATTCTTGGATAGAACAAGCAAAAGAGGGCCACCTGTTATTTAAAAATTTATACACTACCGAAGACCAGATAAGATACATTTTTGATCCATTTTGGCTTGGCGTCGGCCTTTTCGCCAAAATGTTTTCCCTTTCTGCATTTGCCGTCTACCAGCTCGCGAGGATTTTTTTAATTCCAATTTTTTTGGCTATCGCCTATATTTTCATCTCATATTTTCTTGAAGAAGAGAAAAAAAGAAAGCTCTGTTTTATATTTTTAATCTTCACTTCGGGTTTCGGCGGATTCGTCGCTCTAGGATCACTGCTCGGTTTGTTTAACTTTTCTCCACCGCCTATGGATCTTTGGGTTGCCGAGGCAACAACCTTCTACGCACTTTATCACTCGCCCCACTTCCTTGCTTCTATTACCTTAACCCTTTTAATTTTTTTACTGATCCTCCTGTCTTTTGAAAAACGAAAAATTATTTATAGTTTACTCGCGGGTTTATCCGCTTTGCTTTTCTTCCAATTCAGACCATACCACATACCGACAATATACGGCGTGCTCGCCGTCTTTATAATTATTCAGAGTATACGAACATCTAAAATCAGGTGGGATTTAATCAAACACTATCTGCTTTTAATTTTAGTTTCATCTCCCGCAATTATCTATCATCTTTGGACACTAAACACATTTTGGAGCAGACAACAATTTGCCTTACAAAATAATCTTCTTACTCCCTCCTTTTATAATTTTACAATAACCTATGGCCTTCTTTTTTTACTAAGTTTCTTTGGCATACTTTTCCTGTTACAAAAAAAACAGAAAAACAACAAAGATATCTTTCTCTTAACTTGGTGGGGCGCCCAAATAATTTTACCCTACTTGCCAATCATTAATTACCAACGAAAAATGATGGAGGGATTACATGTTATTATGGTGATTATGACAATTCTTGGTTTATTTTATTTACAAGATGTTTTTAAAAACAGAGATTTTTTAAAAAATAAATCGCTGCTGGCTGTTTTATTCATGTTGTTTTTTACATTTTCCAATTATTTTATTATCACACTCGACTTATCCTTTTATCTAAACCCTAGCCCCCGCGCATTCTTAAAGCAAAATGAAACAAGCGCTATGCTCTGGCTAAAGAAAAATACCCTCGAAGAAAGTATAATTTTCGCTACGTATAGAACCGGGAATCTAATCCCTGCCTTTGCCGTAAGAACAGTCTATCTTGGTTCGTGGGGTAACACGGCAGCTTCCCGAACAAAACAAGAACAAACAAAACAATTCTTCGAAGTTTACCCCGACAAAGCCCGAGCCGCTTTTCTAGAACTTAATAACATCGACTATCTCTTTTTCGGACCCGAAGAAAAAGCCGCGGCTAATTTTGATCCAAATACCGCCGATTATTTAGAGAAGACTTATCAAAACGATGAGGTGGAAATTTACAAAGTAAAAAAAGACTAACTAAAAAATAAATTCTAAATAAACTAAAAACCGCCTTTATAGGCGGTTTTGTCAATAACTATTGACAAAACTTCAATTTTATGGTACACTTATATGTTAGTGTCTAAAAAGCGCTAACCTTAAACAAAAATAAAAATAGCAGAAAAAGAAATGGGGGTCGGAAAGGATTGGAATAGTAAAGATCGGGTGCACACTCAATTTTTCACTTTAACCAATCCCGGGTCCGGCGTCCTGTCGAATGACGGGACTAAGCCGTGCTCACTGCCTCCAGTTCTTTCTCTGCTATCTTGTCCCGTACTTTCATGAAAGTGCGGGATTTTTGTTATTCTAAAAAAAAATTGCCCTTTTGTCAAGAGACTTTTATTCCTCACCCGCCAGGAGTTATCCCTACACAAACAACTATTAATAAAAAGGATTTGCCCACACCGATACGTTGGTGTGGGGGTTTACTTTTTGTCTGAATAATATTATAATTTAAGAACAAATTATCATTTATTTAGGGATGTATGCCTAAAATCAAATACTCAAAAGACGACAAAAACGAGGGTCGAAAAAATAACCGCCGAAGTACTGGACGAATGAACCCCGATACAAAGCGGGGTATTGTGATTGTTTTTCTTTTTGCCCTGGCCGGGATCAGTATTTTAAGTCTTTTTAATTTAGCGGGCGCGGCTGGCCAACACATTGAAAACGCCCTATCTTCTTTTTTTGGTCTGGGTCGTTTTGTTATTCCTATTGTTCTCCTTTCTCTCGGATACATTATCTTGAATGAAGAAAAATATGAACTCGGAGCTTCAAATTATGTTGGTCTTTTCTTTTTGGTTCTTTCAATCGAAGGTCTCTTGCATCTTAGTTTTTCTTACGACGATCCATTTTCTTTCGCCGGATTAAGAGGCGGCGGCGGTTATTTGGGATTAATTCTCACCTATCCCCTTTTAATTTCTTTAGGGCAGGTGGCAACTATTTTGATTATTTTTGCTATTTTTATTTCTTCCATTCTTTTAACTTTTAATACTTCTCTCCACACCATCGCGGAAAAAGGAAACTTTTGGAAAAAAATTTATCAAAATATCAAACTTCTATTTTTGGGTATGAAATTTAGTGGCGGAGGACAAGAAGCAGCCACAGAAGAAAATCAAGCAGATCAAGAGTCTGCTGAAACTTCCCCCGCATCGACTCCCACCTTTGAAACGAAAAATTTACCAGCCGGGGCAGAGGCTCAGACTACTCCGATTGAAATGAGTCCGGTTGTTGTTAAGGCGGAAAGGAAAAAAATTGATCTACCGATTGATCTTTTGGACGACCAATCGGAAAAACCGACAAGCGGCGACATAAAAACCCAAATGAATATTATCCAAAAAACTTTAGAAAATTTTGGCATTACTGTGGAAATGGGAGACATTTCAGTCGGACCAACCGTCACCCAATACACCCTCAAGCCAGCCGATGGTGTAAAACTCTCTAAAATTACAAATCTTCACAATGATTTATCTTTGGCGCTCGCCGCGCATCCTATAAGAATTGAAGCGCCGATTCCCGGAAAATCTCTTGTCGGAATTGAAGTTCCAAACGAAAAAGTCGCCGCGGTTAATCTAAAAGAAATCTTGCGGGCGCAAGAATTTAAACAAAGAAAAACAAATCTCACGGTCGCGCTCGGTAAAGACGTTTCCGGAAAAGTTTGGGTTTCTGATTTGGGAAAAATGCCGCACCTCTTAGTAGCCGGCTCTACCGGCTCGGGCAAAAGCGTCTGCTTAAATACTATTATCGTTAGTTTGCTTTATCAAAATAGTCCAGACGATCTACGCTTAATAATGGTTGATCCAAAACGCGTTGAATTTACGGTTTATAACGGCATACCTCATCTCCTGACGCCAGTTATTACTGATACAGTAAAAACAGTGAACGCCCTAAAATGGGTAATTGGGGAAATGGATCGCCGCTTTGAACTGCTTTCCAAACACGGCAAGCGTGATATCGGCGCTTTTAACCGAGAAACGGGCGAACGGATGCCTTACCTCGTTTTGATCATTGACGAATTAGCGGATTTAATGGTCGTGGCCGCCGCGGAAGTTGAAGCGGCAATTATCCGTTTGGCTCAGATGGCTCGCGCCGTCGGCATCCATTTAATTTTGGCGACTCAACGTCCGTCTGTTAACATCATTACTGGTTTAATTAAGGCCAATATCACAACGCGTATTGCTTTTGCCGTAGCTTCAAACACTGACTCACGAACTATTTTGGATACTTCCGGTGCGGAAAAACTGCTTGGCCGCGGCGACATGCTTTATACTTGCCCAGATCTCGGAAAACCGAAACGACTACAGGGCGCGCTGGTCCGCGACCATGAAATTAAAAAAGTTATTGATTATTTAAAAAATGAAGGTGAACCAGAATATCTAGAAGAAGTAACTCAGAAACCGGCATTTGGCATTTCGGTTCCTGGCCTTGATTTAGGGAATGATTCTGACGATGAATTACTTTCTGACGCCAAAGAAGTAATTGTCCAAGCCGGAAAAGCCTCTGCTTCCCTTCTTCAACGTCGACTCAAAGTCGGATATGCCAGGGCCGCACGACTTCTTGATCTTATGGAAGCACAAGGAATAATTGGACCGGCAGACGGCGCAAAGCCCCGCGATATCTTGATCGCCGGCGCGCATGCAGTTGTCCCCGAAGAATCAGGTGAAGATAATTTTTTGGAGGAAGAAGACTCTGAAGAAAATGCATAAATCCCGCACTTTGCGTACGGCGAGATAAAATAATTCAAAGTTGCTGCGCGATTTATCTCTCTGCGACGTAAATTCGGGAAAACCCAAAGTGCGGGATAAATTTTTCATTAAAAAAATCAATAATAAAACTGTTGGTGAAATTCTCCTTGAAACCCGTCGGGAACAAAATCTCACTCTCGAGGAAGCGGCAGAAGAAACTCATATTCACACAAAACAGTTAGCCGCCCTCGAGGCTGGAGATTATGAAAATCTTCCCGGCGGAGTTTATTCTGAAAAAATTTTGGAAACCTACGCTAATTTTCTCAATCTAGATCTTGGGGGATTAAAAAAACTTTTTGAAAAAGAGAATTTAGCCCATAAACACACAAGAAAAAACGCTTTTCTTCAAAAAATTTCTCCAAAACATTTTCTTGTCACGCCTCGTTTGATTGAAATTTCCGTCGCCGCTATTTTTATCATTCTTCTTTTAACCTATCTCGGTTTTGAAATAAACAATATCTTCTCCCCGCCAAATCTCTTCCTCTCTGCCCCGGAAAATAATTTAACAACTGAAAATCCTACTATCACAATCGTCGGCTATACAGAAAAAGAAGTTAATGTTAAAATAAATGACCAAACAATCCAAATCGACGCAACAGGAAATTTTAACGAAACAATCAGTCTTAAAACCGGCTTGAATATTATTAAAGTTTCTGCAGCAAAAAAACGCAGCCGGGAAAACATTATTTACAGACAAATTATTTTAAAATAATTAAATAATAAAAATATGACTAAAGAAAACAAAGAAAATAAGGAAAAGATTTCGGAAAAATTTAAGGCAGCCCAGGAAGCAATTGATCAAATTAAAGAAAGGTTCGGCGACGGCTCAATTATGAAATTGGGCGAAGCAAAAAGGATGGAAGTTGAATCTATCCCTTCTGGTTGTTTATCCCTGGACTTGGCCCTGGGTATTGGCGGAATGCCCCGCGGGAGAATTATTGAAATTTTTGGTCCGGAAGCCAGCGGCAAAACGACCTTGGCTCAACATGTTATAGCCGAACTTCAAAAAGTCGGGGGCATTGCAGCTTTTGTTGACGCTGAGCACGCCCTTGATCCAGAGTACGCAACAAAAATCGGTGTGAACATTGACGAATTACTAATTTCCCAGCCAGATACCGGGGAACAGGCATTGGAAATTGTGGAAACATTGGTGCGCTCTGGCGGCGTGGATGTAATTGTTGTGGATTCGGTCGCGGCGCTTGTCCCGAGGGCGGAGATAGAAGGCGAAATGGGCGACTCCCACATGGGCCTTCAGGCAAGATTAATGTCTCAGGCCTTGCGAAAATTAACTGGAATTATTTCAAAAACAAAAACCTCTCTCATTTTTATCAATCAAATCAGGCATAAAATTGGCATTGTTTTCGGAAACCCGGAAACAACAACCGGTGGCATGGCCCTAAAATTTTATTCTTCAGTACGCGTTGAAGTACGACGTGCGGCGCAAATAAAACAGGGTGATCAGATTATTGGCAATCGTGTTAAGGCAAAGATTGTAAAAAATAAAGTT
>JAHIRI010000013.1 GCA_018818855.1 Patescibacteria group bacterium | reverse complement strand
TGGCTCAAAAAATTTTACCAGATTGAAAATCGGAGTCGCTCCGGAAAAAAGATCAAAAAATTTTAACGCGGCAAATTTTGTTTTAAAAAAATTCGCCAAAGCCGAAGAAAAAATTCTTGCCCAAACAATAAAAAAAGCAACCGAAGCGGTTGCCATAATTTTAGCCGAAGGGACTGATACGGCAATGAATCAATTCAACTAAACTCAATTCTCAATTCTACCAACGACACTGCCTACCAGCGTAAAGTCTGTTCCAAAAACGGAAAAACTTTAATTTACGGTTACTTGCTAAGTCAGGAGGGGTGACCATCGCGTTCACCACTGGCAGGCAGAGGCGCAGATACAATCAAAATTTCTCGGTAATATATTTTACCAAAAATGTCTGACTTTTGTCAATAGTCCAGAAATGCCCATATTTGTTGCCCACTACTAAATTACCAAACTATTATGGATAATTTAAATGACTTAAAATATTGGGTCGCCATTTCCAGATATCCGAAAATCGGCGCGATCCGCCTTGTAAAACTTTTTAATTATTTTCATTCAATGGAAGAAGCCTGGCGGGCTTCTTTTTCGGAACTCCGAAGAGCTGGTTTGGATGAAAATATTATCAATGATTTTTTGGGCCAAAAAATGATAGTGAATCCCGAAGCTGAATGGGAAAGATTAGTTAAAGAAAATATCAATGTCTTAACAATCAACGATCAAAGCTATCCAAAATTACTAAAAGAAATTTGGAATCCGCCCGCGATTTTATATGTTAAAGGAGTTCTGCCGCCTGACGACGAATTTAATTTAGCCGTGGTCGGTACAAGAAAAATCAGTACTTACGGCCGGCAACTAACTTCCCTCTTAACCGGCGAGTTGGTGCAGAATGGTTTTAATATCATAAGTGGATTGGCGCTCGGAGTTGACGCCCTTGCCCACGAAACGACCGTGCGGCTCGGCGGAAAAACTGTGGCTGTGCTCGGCTCGGGCATTAATGACGAAAGTATTTATCCGACGGGAAATAGATTCCTGGCTTCAGAAATTATTAAAACTGGCGGAGCCGTTATTTCTGAATACCCGCTCGGGACTGTCGCCATGCCCGGAAATTTTCCTCTTCGCAACCGAATCATTTCCGGCCTTTCCCTCGGAACGCTTGTCGTTGAAGCGGCCGAAGAATCTGGCGCCTTAATTACCGCGCAATGCGCTTTGGAACAAAACCGCGAAGTTTTTGCCGTACCTGGCAGTATTTTTAACCCAACTTCAGCCGGACCGAATAAATTGATAAAAATGGGGGCAAAAGCCGTAACCGCGGTCAATGATATTTTGGAAACATTAAACCTGGCTCAGGCTGCCGATTTTATACAAAACAAAAAAACCCTCCCCTCCTCCCCTGAGGAAGAAAAAATTCTAGTTAATCTGTCTCAAGAGCCAACCCACGTCGACAAGCTCATCGCCACCTCCGGACTTGACGCCGCCAAAGTTGGTGCTATACTAACCCTGATGGAAATGAAAGGGATGGTAAAAAACCTGGGCGGAATGAACTATATTATCGGAAAATAAACCAAAAAAACTATTATTTATGAATTTAGTTATTGTCGAGTCTCCAACAAAGGCCAAAACAATTTCAAAATTTTTAGGCAAGGACTTTCAAATAAAGTCTTCTTTCGGACACCTTCGCGATCTCCCCCAAAAGGAGATGGGCATTGATATTGAACATAATTTTGCGCCACACTATGTCGTCCCGCGAAAAAATCAAAAAATTGTCACTGACTTAAAAAAAATAGCGGCAAAAGCCAAACTGATTTACTTCGCATCTGACGAAGACCGCGAAGGGGAAGCCATTGCCTGGCATTTAGCACAAATTTTAAAACCTAAGCCGGAGAAAACCCGCCGGATTGCTTTTCATGAAATTACAAAAGATGCCATCTTAAAAGCCCTGGAAAATCCTCGTGACATTGATTTAAATATGGTTGACGCCCAGCAGGCCCGCCGTGTTTTAGATCGCCTGGTTGGTTATGAACTTTCACCATTTCTTTGGAGAAAAGTCGCCAAAGGACTTTCCGCCGGCCGCGTTCAATCCGTTGCTGTTCGCTTGATTGTTGAACGCGAAAGAGAAATTCAAAAATTTATCCCAGAAGAATATTGGAATATTGAAGGAGATTTTCAAAAAGAAAATAGTGAGGAAAAATTTTCCGCGAAATTGAATAAAATCAATGATGATGTTTTAGAAAAATTTTCTATCAAATCAAAAGGCGAGGCAGACAAAATTTTGAAAGATTTAGACGGGAGAAATTACCGCGTCGGAAATATTGAAGAAAAAGAAACCAAGCGTACCGCGCCGCCGCCTTTTATTACTTCAACCCTGCAGCAAGATGCTAACCGACGTTTGGGTTTTTCCGCAAAGCAAACAATGATGATAGCCCAACAATTATATGAAGGCATAGATTTGGGAAGCGAAGGATCAATTGGTTTAATTACCTACATGAGAACAGACTCGGTAAATCTTGCGGAGAAATTCTTAACTGAGGCGCGTTCATATCTTAAAAAATCTTTTGGCGAAAAATATTTACCAAAATCCCCCAAACGATTCACCACTAAATCAAAACTGGCGCAGGAAGCCCACGAGGCGATCCGCCCAACTGAAGCCGGCCGCGATCCGGAATCCGTCCGCCCGTATTTGGATGATCATCAATATAAACTTTATAATTTAATTTGGCGGCGGGCCATGGCTTCACAAATGTCCGACGCAGCGCTTATCGGCACGGCCGTTGATATTGCCGCAGAAAAAACTGGCGAAAAAAATCTTTACACTTTCCGCGCCAACGGTTTAACAATTAAATTTGACGGATTCTTAAAAGTTTACGGAACAAGCCAGGAAACTATTTTGCCGGTTTTTAAACTAAAAGAACTTTTAGAATTATTAAAATTAAACCCAAACCAACATTTTACCGAACCGCCGGCGCGATATTCCGACGCCTCGCTCGTCAAAACTCTTGAAGAATACGGCATTGGCCGGCCGTCAACTTACGCCCCGACAATTTCCACAATTATTGACCGCGGTTATGTAGAGAAAATCGAAGGCCGAAGACTAAAACCAACCGAAATCGCCTTCACGGTAAATGATCTTTTAGTAGAGCATTTTCCCCAGATTGTTGATTATAAATTCACGGCGCACATGGAAGACGACCTGGATGAAATCGCCGAAGGAAAAAAGAAATGGGTTCCCGTAATTAAAGATTTCTATATGCCATTCAAAGAAAATCTGGATCAAAAGTATAAAGAAGTCAGCAAGGCCGAGGAGCCGACCGAAGAGGTTTGTGAAAAGTGCGGCTCGCAAATGGTAATTAAAACTGGCCGCTATGGAAAATTTTTAGCTTGCAGCGGTTTTCCAAAATGCCGAAATATCAAATCTCTGGGGACGCCGGACGGCGGCCCGCCGGAGCCGGAAACAACAAATGAAGTTTGCGACAAATGCGGCGCGCCCATGGTTATAAAGCACGGCCGTTTTGGAAAATTTTTATCCTGTTCAAAATATCCTGATTGCAAAAATATGAAGCCGCTTTTAAAATCAACCGGCGTCCCCTGTCCTGAATGCGGCAAGGAGGGTAGTAGAACCCCCGCCGGGGTTTCACTACCCCCCAAGGGAGAAATTGTGGAACGGCGTTCTAAACGCGGCCGAACATTTTATTCCTGCAACCAATATCCAAATTGTAAATTCGCCCTCTGGTCAAAACCAACCGGCGAAAAATGTCCCAAATGTGGAAGTTTGCTCGTCTATGGAAAGGGCGACACGGTTGTTTGCTCAAACAAGGAATGTCATTTCAAAAAAGAAAACACAGCGTCATCCTAAACTTTTCGTCATTGTGAGCGTAGCGAAGCAATCTCGTCGGTAGGATTACCGCGTTGCTCCGCTCCTCGCAATGATATACAAAAACACCTCGGCCTCCGCCGGGGTATTTTTATTTAAATAATTTTTTAAAATTTTTATCCAACCAACCCTTCTAATTCTTTTATAGCTAATTTAAAATTTTTCACGTACTCATCAAATCGCTGCTCTTCTTTTCCGCTTAGGCCTCTTACTCCGCGTTCTTCACTTTCCAATCTCTCTTTCGCTACATTTATTAAACCCTCTGTTACTCTCTGAATCCCAAAACGGCTGCCGGCTTGATCTGAGGTTAGATGTGGTGCTTCTACCTCAAAATAATCAGTATAATCCCACCCCAATTTTTTTGCATCCTCGTTCGAAATATGACTATAAGTTATTATGTTCCAATTACCTGATTCATCAAGGCATAACCTTCTCCAACCCTTTCCACCCTTTGTCGCTGATCCCGGAACATCAATTTCATCTTCTAAAATTATTATATTAGAGACTACACCTTGATCTTTGCCAAAACCAGGGTTAAAATCATCATCTGGCTCGGAATACTCTGGAAGAGCCAGAAGTGCTTCTTGTCCCGCCCGACCTTCTTCCTTTCTAAATTTCCAACGAACAACGGGATTTTCTATAAATCTCCCTTGTTGGAAATATTCAAAAAGCCGTGGCTTGATAATTTCTACAGCCGCCGCCACCTTGTTTTTTTCTTTCGCCACATCCGGCGACATTTCTCTTTCCGGCATAAATTTAAAAAAATAATAATTAGCTCCTCCACTTCCTACAGTACTCTCTCTCTCTCTGATTTTGTCAAACAAAAAGACAGGGCCGAGACGGACCCAAACCCCTAAACCAATGGTGATGCTAGGGTGGTCGCTCGGACCCCGCCGCATTTATTAAAACACAATTTTTGAGAAAAAACAATTTTGGAGACCGCCCTTTAGGGCGAGCCAGTCTCTGCCTAAAGGCAGGCCTCCAAACAAAATAAACACCCCGGCTTGCGCCGGGGTGTTTCTGATTTGGGGTTGGTCCTCTATCTCACGTTAGTGGGGCAAAGGACTTTCCTAACATCACGATAATATATTAACATATTTAAAACAATCTGTCAAGGGTTATTTACAAATCGCCTCTTTTCATTTAAACTTAATATCGTGCATATGATCACCATTGACGACTTAATTCAAAAAATCAAATTTTACGCGCCAAACGCCGATCTGGATTTGGTCCGCCTTGCTTTTGAATACGCTAAAAAAGCGCATAGCGGTCAGAAGCGACTTTCCGGCGAACCATATATTAGCCACCCTCTTGCCACGGCTATGAATTTGGCGGAAATGAAACTGAACCAAGACATTATCATCGCCGGATTGCTCCACGACATTCCCGAAGAAACTCGCTCGGAAAATCCCGAAACTGCTCTCCGGGAAATCAAACATAATTTCGGTGAAGAAGTGGCTTTCATGGTGCGCGGCATTACCAAACTTGGAAAAATAAAATACCGCGGCATGGAACGGTATTTGGAAAATTTGCGGAAAATGTTTGTAGCCATGGCCGCTGATGTCCGGGTTATTTTCATAAAATTCGCCGACCGGCTGCACAATCTGGAAACCCTTGGCGCCCAACCTTCATCAAAACAAAAACGCATTGCCATGGAGACAATGGAAATTTATGCCCCGATTGCCAACCGCCTCGGCATGGGCGAAATCAAAGGACGGCTTGAAGATTTATCTTTTCCATATCTTTATCCAAAAGAATTTGAAAAATTAAAAAAAGAAGTTACTCCGCGCTATAAGGCCAAAGAAGAATATTTGAAAAAAGTAAGAATAAAACTTTTAAAATCTGCGGGCCAATTTTCTCCGCAAAGAATAAAAGTTTATTCAATCCACGGCCGGACAAAACGCCTCTGGAGCATCCATAAAAAATTACAACAGAAGGGATATGAAGATCTTTCAAAAATTTATGATCTAGTTGCTCTTCGGGTCATCGTGGAAACAGTAGCCGAGTGTTATACGGTTTTGGGAATTATTCATCAATTATGGAAGCCTCTCAAGGGCCGCATTAAAGACTACATTGCCCAACCAAAACCAAACGGTTATCAATCTCTCCACACCACTGTTTTTTGCGACGATGGAGAAATAGTTGAATTTCAAATTAGAACTAAAAAAATACACGAAGAAGCTGAGTATGGTATCGCTTCCCATTGGTATTATGATGAACGCGGCTCAATGCCGGTTTCAAAAGATTTAAAATGGGTGAGAGAGCTTACTAAATGGAAAAAAGAGCTTGAAGAAAATCAAAAATATCTTGAGGCGTTGAAGATAGATGTTTTTCAAAACAGAATTTTTGTCTTTACTCCGAAGGGTGATGTTATTGATTTACCGGAAAATTCCACGCCGATTGATTTTGCCTACACCCTGCATAGTGATCTGGGAGATAAATGTACCAGAGCCAAAATCAATGAACAAATTGCAAAGATTGATACAAAATTACAAAGCGGCGACGTCGTAGAAATTATAATTGATAAAAACCGGAAAGCCCCCTCGGCCGATTGGCTGAAATTTGTAAAAACTAATGCCGCGCGACACAAAATAAAAAGCCGCTTGAGAGCAGCAAAAAAATAAAATGTACCCTATAATAAAACTGTCCGGAATCGTCCGGGCAGTTTTTAATTTGATATTTTACTGACTCTTTAACATCTGAAATTCTTGAAGATTCTTTACCGTTTCTCCTAAGTCTCCGCCTGGAGTGCCGAAAGAATCTACACAGTAACCGTCTCTTTCTCCATAAGTGAAGGCCGGTGCGCCGTTAACTTTTGGCTCTTCTTGACACTGACATTTACTTTCGGAAAATTCTCCGCCGCTTTGCTCACAATTAAATTTTACGATTTGTTCGTAAGTGTTTGTTTGGGGAGTAACCTTTGAAGTTTGCCACCAATACATACCACCGCCGACCACCAACGCCGTGACCACAATAGCCACGACAACGACGCCGACCGAAGATTTTTGTTGATCCATAGATTTAAACTAAGATTTAAATTATCTCTTGGAAATCTTTCTAATTATATCGCCATATTCTTCGTCGCTGTAAAAATGAATGACTATTTGACCCTTACTTCCTCTTTTTTTAATTTCCACTTTTGTCCCAAAAACACTGCGGAGTAATTCTTCTTTAGCTGCGAGCGCCGGATCAACTTTTTTTTGCCTCACTCCTTTTATTTTTCTTACCGCACTCTCCGTATCACGGACAGTCATCTCATTTTTCAAAATCTTAGAAAAATATTTTAACTGCGTTTTTTCGTCGGGCAAAGACAAAAGCGTTCGACCGTGGCTTTCTTTTATTTTCCCGCTTCGGAGCGCTTGCAAAATTTCTTCTGGCAAATTAAGAAGGCGCAAAGTATTAGCAATAGTTGACCGGTTTTTCCCAATTCTTTGGGCCACTTCTTCTTGGGTCAGATTAAATTCATCCATCAACCTCTGAAATGCTTTAGCCTCTTCAATCGGATTTAAGTTTTTCCTTTGAATATTTTCAATCAAAGCTAATTCCAATTTTTCCTGATCTTTGGCTGTCCGGACAATTGCCGGCACGGTTTTTAAATTTAAAAATTTCGCGGCGCGGTAACGACGTTCGCCGGCAATCAATTCATAATTTTCTCCGTCAATTTTCGTAACAACAAGCGGCTGCAAAATTCCATGCTCTTTTATGGAATTTATTAAATCCTCCAAATCCTGATAGCCAAAATCTTCGCGCGGCTGTTTGGGATTAGGCCTAATATTTTTCACGGGCACATCAATCAGGCGGATACCTGCCGGCGCCCCGTCTTCAGAAAATGGCCGAATTATTTTTTTCGGAGGAATTAATGAACTTAGCCCCCTACCTAGACCGTATGACATATATTAAAATTTTTCAATTGTTAATGTTTAAAATCTAAACTCTAAAATTTCCCGCGCGAGACGTTCGTAGGCTTTAGCACCCTTACTTTTATCATCATAATGTAAAATTGTTAAACCATGCGATGGAGCTTCCGCCAACCTTATATTTCTTGGAATAACTGAACGAAAAATTTTATTTGGAAAATATTGATACAGTTCTTTCAAAATAGCGTCTGAAAGTCCAACGCGGCTGTCAAACATGGTAATAACCGCTCCCAAAATTTTTAAATCAGGTTTCAAATTATCCTGAACGAGTTTAATCGTCTCAAGTAACTGGCCAAGTCCTTCCAGGGCGTAATACTCCGCCTGAACGGGAATAAAAACGTGATCGGCCGCAGTTAAACTATTTATTGTCAAAAGTCCGAGTGACGGCGGACAATCAATAATAATATAATCAAAATCATGACGCGCTTCGAGCAATGAGTCGTACAGACGAAATTCTCGCCGATCGGCGCCGACCAATTCCACATTTGCGCCAGCTAAAGAAACTGTGGCTGGCGCTACTTTATATCCTTGAACGGGGGTGTTAACAACAATATCACGAAATACCGCCTCCCCGGTAATGGCTTCATAAATTCCTTTTTCTAAATTACGATGATCAATACCAAGACCGGAAGTAGCATTGGCCTGCGGATCCATATCCACAAGAAGAACAAACTTTCCGAGATGCGCCAAATAAGCGCCCAAATTAACGGCCGTCGTTGTTTTTCCCACCCCACCCTTTTGGTTGACAATAGAAATAATTTGAGCCATAATAGATTATCTGCTCCTTAATATTTAATAATTATACCCAAGTATTGCTTTTTTGACAACTTTGTTATAAAATAATACTAAATTGACGCCGATGTGGCGGAACTGGCATACGCGTGCGACTCAAAATCGCATTCCCTTACGGGATTGTGGGTTCAACTCCCACCATCGGCACTTTGACAAATAGTTAAATATTTGGTATCTTAATACATACAACCGTAGCGGGGTGGAGAAGTAGCATCTCGCCTGGCCCATAACCAGGAGATCGCCGGTGCAAATCCGGCCCCCGCAACCAAAAATTGTAAAATTACATAGGGCGGATTTGCAGGAAAGGGGTCGGGAAAACGTAGTTTTCCCGATTTGCGGAAATATTAAAACCGATGGGTTTTAAAGAGCGAAGCGACAAATCCGGCCCCCGCAACCAAAAATTGTAAGATTTATATAAAAATTTAGGCGGAAGTGAAAACAATAAATTGCAAAACTTTGCACTTTTAACTTTAACTTTTTCACTTCCTCTGGGCTGGGTAGCTCAATTGGTAGAGCGTGGGACTCATAAGCCCGAGGTAGTGGGTTCGAAACCCACCCCAGCCACCAAAGTTATATGCTTTTAACAGTTCACGCCACGGCCGGTGCCTTAATCGGCCAACAAATAAATAATCCCCTCCTGGCTTTTATCTTATCATTTGTTTCTCACTTTGTTTTAGACCTAGTTCCCCACGGCGACCAGGATTGGATTGATGAGTATAAGGGCGATCAAAAATCAAAGGTTGTAAAAATAATTATGATCGTGGCTGTAGATATTGTAATTTTGCTGGGTTTACTTGTTTCAAGATTCTACTTTATTGATTCCTTCGCCACGGGTTTGAGTATTGCCTCGGGGATTATTGGCGGGCTTCTTCCGGATTTTCTGGTCGGCTGTCACGAACTCTCTAATAGACTTTTTAAAAAATTCTACCGTTTTCATTTTTGGATTCATGACTTAATTAAAGTAAAACCAACGGCATTCCAGGGGGTAGCTTTCCAAGTCATTATTACCGGCATTCTTCTTCTGAGCTTCCGCTAAATAAAAATTAAAACCGGCCGCAGTGGCCGGTTTTTTTGTTATCATTTTATGCAACTGTTACAACCTTTTTATAAACATCGAGCGTTTCTTCGGCGCATTTTTTCCAACTGAATTTCCCAGCCTGATTTATTCCCCCCTTCCCTAATTCTTCCCTTAAATTTTTGTCTGTCAAAATTTTTTCTAAAGCCTCGGATATTTCTGAAGCCTTCTCTGGGTCAACGAGCATGGCGGCCTGGCCGGCAATTTCCGATAAAGAAGATTTATTTGAAGTAATAGTCGGAACTCCAAGCGATAATGCTTCAAGCACTGATAAACCAAAGCCTTCATAAAAAGACGGAAAAACGAAACAGGTTGCGCCTTTTATTAAAGTAAATTTTTCTCGGCCAGGCACATAACCAATATATTTTATTTCCCCATCCGTCCCCAGCTTTTTTTGGCACGCCTCGATTTCTTTAAAAACATCTTTATATTTCCATCCCCTAGCTCCGGCTAAAACAAGCTGATATTTTTTTTCTAAATTTTTATTTTTACAAACCACATCACAAAACGCACGGACCAACGCAGCTATATTTTTTCTTGGCTCAATTGTCCCTAAAAATAAAACGTAGTCATCCTTAAGCCCATATTTTATTTTCAAATCCTCAAAACATACTTCCGAATCTATGCCGCAGGCCGATTCTGATTTTTTCGGTAAATTTCTAAATTCTACTCCTTCATAAATTACTTCCACTTTTTCTGGATTTATTTTAAAAATTTCTGTGATATCCTTTTTAGTATTTTTTGAAACGGCGATGATTTTCTTTGCCTTTTTTAAACTTTTTGGAACTAACGTTTTAGTTGAAAAACTTTGTCCCGTTAAAAATTTCCCGGGAAACCATTTGGGGTTTTTATATATGGCGAGATCGTGCACTGTCACGATTGATTTTCCGCGATAGGCTAAGGGCAAGGTGTAGGCTGGCGAATGAAAAACATCGAGCTTTTCCTTTTCAATAGCACCCGCCGTTAAAAGATGGGAAAAAGCAAAGGGTAAATAATGTTTGTATTGGTGAAACGGAAAAAATTCTATTTTCACATTTTTAGCGTCGGCAATCATTTCCTCGGCAGCATCTTTGGAAAGTAAACTATCAAAAAAAAGAACGTACTCGTTCTCTTTATCTATTTTTAAAAGATTGCTTATCAAAAAAAACGTGTAATGTCCGACACCGGCAGCCTCTCCGTAGCCAGGATTTAAAATTGTCCTGCAATCAATACCAATGCGCATAACGCGTTTATATAATTTACCATTGATAGTTTATAAATGCCCAATCAACCAATCCTTTAATTTCCCTAAATCTATCTTCTGCCGTCCCACTACCTAAAACCACGGCAACTATTTTATGCCCACCGCGCATAACCTCTACTGCCAAATTATAGCCAGATTCTTCAATATAACCTGTTTTTCCTCCAACAAAATTATATGGATCATCATTTAAAAAACTCCAGAGCAGTTCGTCGGTACTTTTAACATAATAAATTTTTTCACTATTAACGGGGCTAAAAACATATCTCTTTTGCAGCGTTGCCGCTTTTACTTCCTCTCTCTCCAGAGCCGCAGCAAGAAGTTTCGCTACGTCTCGGGCCGTTCCCTGATTTTCGGGGAGAAGCCCTGTTGGATCAGCAAAAGTTGTATTTTTTAGACCGAGTGTCTCGGCTTTTTTATTCATCTCTGCAACAAAATCTTTTTGTTCAAGACCAGTAGAACGGGCCAGAGCGATCGCGGCGTTATTAACTGACCCCACGAGCGCCATATTAAATAAATCTTTTACTGTCACTTCTTCCGGCGAACGAGCATAAACAATACCGCCCTCACGGTCGTCCGCCCTCGTTAAGCGTATTTTTTTATCCCAATTCGGTTCTTTATCTAAAAAAACAAGTACTGTCATAAGTTTAGTTAGACTGGCCAGAGGTATTTTTTCTTGCGGATTTTTTGCAAAAAGAACCGTCCCTGTCCCTTCATCAAAAACCAGGGCAGATTTAGATGTTGTCAAAATTCCAATGCTTCGACTGTCTTCTTTTTTTTGCGGCGCGCGAGGTTCAGCTCTTGGCAAATTAAACTGCTGGCTGTCTCCTTCGTTTTGTGAAGTGGACAGTTCTTCCATAGCTACCACATCCCTTGAATCAGAAACAGTCGTCTCAGTGCTGACTGGCGATGAGGCGACAAATGGAGTAAAAATCAAAAGTATGCTTAAAATAATGGAAAACATCATATAGTAACTTTATCTTGCGGCGGAGTGCCAGTTGATAAATCTAAAATTTTATCTAAAATTTCACTCTTGGATAATTTTTCATAATCTGGTAATTCGCTCGGATTGGCAACCCCAAGATACCGCATAAAATCAAAAGTAATGTTGTAAAGCGGCTCTCCTGTTTTATCTGAACTTTTTACCTCCGCCAAACCCTTGATCATAAGATTTCTTAAAATCAAACTACAATTAACCCCGCGGATTTGTTCAAGTTCAGATTTCGCGATTGGCCCGCGATAAGCAACAATGGTCAATGTTTCAAGCGCCGGACGAGTGAGTTCGCCAGTCATTTCATCTTTTAAAAATTCTTTCACCATCTTTGATGATTCACCGCTCGTGGACATTTGATATTCACCGTCAATTTCCATTATTTGTATTCCCCTCCCGGCTTTTGAACACTCATCTACCAACTCGCTAAGCGCCCTGCCAACTTCTTCCTTTCCCCCACCGACTTGTTCACAAATTTTTTTCAAACTTAGCGGCCGACTTGCCACAAAGAGTAAACTTTCTATTTTTGATTTTAAATTAGTCATAAATTTTATTTTATACACTATCCCCCTTTTTAATATTAATTTCACCAAACATTTCTTCCTGCCGAACGACAATATGTTTATGTTTTAGAAGTTCAAGCACGGCCAAAAAATGAACAACTATTTCTACCTTATCTTTAGCTTTAGCAATAATAGTGTGAAATTTAATTTCAATGCTTTTATGAATTAAATCTTTGATATGTTGTATTTTTTCTTGAATGGAAATAGCGTTTTTTACTACTCCTCGCGGCAGACGAACGATCGGCTCAAGATCGTCAAGAATTTCTCGCATCACTCCAACCAGCTTATCTTTTGTAAGCCAGACCGGCGGATTAAATAAAACATCCCCTACTCCAAGTGGCGGCCGTTCACGAACAAAAGTAAAACGCCGCTTCAAAATCATTTTATGAATTACAAGGGACGCATCGCGATATTCTTTATAAATTTTAAGTTGTGCCGCAAGATCAAAACCATCTTCGCCTTCAACTTCAAGCGCGGGCAGAAGAGCTTTTGATTTAATCCAAAGAAGTTTTGCCGCCACCACTAAAAAATCTGCCATCTCTGCCGGATTAAGATTTTCCATCCGTTCGATGTGTTCAACAAATTGATCGGCAATTTTAGCAAGGGAGATTTCCGTAATATTCATCTCTTCCTCTTCAATCATCTGTAAAAGTAAATCAAACGGCCCTTCAAATTTTTCTATTTTTATTTGATACATTTTTTAATACCCCCGTTATTTCTTCTTTCCAAAGATACCGAGAATCCCGCCCGTCGCTTTAAGAAAATTCTTCGCCGTCATTGCCACAGACTCTTCAAACGTTCCGGCTCCCGCGATAATTTTCTTTGCTTTTAAAATTCCTTTATCTACATAAACCGGGACTTTATAAATCTGGCCAAAGGGCGAAAGAGCGCCTGGTTTGATTTTAAACATTTTTTTCATCATTCCCTCTTTGGCAATCTCAATCTTTTTAGCTTTAACTAATTTTTTCAATTTCCCAAAATCCAACTTGTGCGAAGCCGGCAAAACTGCTAAAAGATAATTTTTATCTGCTTTTATCAATAAAGTTTTGGCAATTTCACCAAGTTTCACGCCAAGCGTCTGAGCCGCATCATAGGCCGTATAAACTGTTTTATGTCTAACTATTTTATATCCAATTTTAGATTTGTCAAGGTAACTTAAAAGTTTTTTTGGGATAGCCATATTTATAATTCCTAGCGAACCCGCAAGCGAAAGCTTGCTTTCATTTGGGGCGAGCGACGGAATTTCAAGCGCTGCAACAGCGCTTATGATTTTTTATTTTTTTTTAAACGCAAAATCTGCCAAACCATAATTCCGACCATCGCGGCCGTAAAGATAAGCCAAACAGCAGTGATGGCCGCGACCATGCTTGAATCATAACTCATCCCCATCCAATAACCAACGCCATAGGCCGACCACCCCAAAAAGAGAAGTGCGCCCAGGGAAACTGTAATTAAAAGCGTTAATCCTTGGAGAATCCAAGCAACAATCTTCACGGCTTTATGTTTGACAAAAATTTGTAGAAGAGTACAGACTATAAAAATCAAACCAACGGGCGAGAGCACGCCAATCACAAGAAAGATACTAAGCATTATCAAAAAAACTAAAACACTCGTCAAAATGTTTTCCCAGTTCCCTCCTGACACTCCCACTTTATCATTATTCTCTGCGTCGCGAAGATATAAATCATAAGTCATTTCTGACGGCTGCATATAACGCGACAACTTTGTCAGATAGTATTTTCTGGCTTCGGGCTGAACCCAATAATCGCCGCTCGATTCAACCGCTAATTTTTCAACGTCTTTTGATTTAACCCAATTGGCATAATTTATAGTAAATCCAGGCAAATCTTTTTTGTGATCGGCAAAAACATAAAGAAGAATATTGACTCCCGGTTGCCAGGGATAATAGTAGTCAGAAGCTGGAGCAACTTCGGATGTGGCAGTATTCGTACCGACTGCAACGCCTGCGCTCCCCACTCCGCCTTCTTCCATCATAAGTGGAACTGGCTCGGAATTAGGATATTTAAAATATTCAGCCACTCCGGAAATTTTCAAAGGAAAAACAATTTTTGAAGAAACAAAAGTAAATTTTAGCGGCACAGCATGACCCCGTCTTAACTGTGCCTCAACTCCCCCGCTCAAAGATTTAGCGTCAAGTTTAATGGCGGTAAAAAACCATTTGTTACTAATGTAATCATCAAATAAATATTTTCCCTCTTCCGGAAACTGATATTTATTTTCTTTTAACCATTTAGTTAGAGCTTCTGGATCATCGGCCTCAAGAACAGTTATGTCATAATATTCAACTTTTTTTGTTTCAAGAACAGCTACGCCGCTCTCTGCCGTCATCGCATCCCGTCCTACTCCGCCATACATTGGCATAACTCTATAATCGTATTCGGGCACGGTTAGCGCGGCAAGGGCCGTAAAAAGTTCATCTGTAGATTTTGAAACATCTGGCCGAGTTGGTGTTGGGACAATCCAGCTAAAATTTTCTGCATCGCCGCGGAAAGTGACGGAGAGAATCATGGTTTCCGTACTCCCATCATGAAAAATTACAGCTTTTTGATCTGTCTCTTGTATCCAATAATCTGGCGGAGGAAAAATTGCGCCGTCAGCGAAGGCAATTGTGGGCATCACAAGAATTACGAGACTAACCAAAAAAATAATTTTTTTCATAAACTAAAAATTAATGGTTAATATTATTTGCTAAGGATTAATGGCTTTGAAAAAGCTGCCCTTAAAACATCGTCTACATCTTTGGCAAAAATAAATTTTAAATTTTTTCTGACGTTGGCGGGAATTTCTTCCAAATCTTTTTCATTGTCTTTCGGCAAAACGATTGTTTTAATATCTGCCCGATGGGCGGCCAAAACTTTTTCTTTTACTCCCCCTATTTCCATAGCTCGGCCGCGAAGCGTAACTTCTCCGGTCATTCCGACGTCTTTTCTAATAGGATGTCCCGTTAAAACTGATATAATCGCCGTGGCCATAGCCACGCCAGCTGAAGGGCCGTCTTTCGGAATCGCGCCGGAGGGAACATGAATATGAATGTCCGAATCTTTATAAAATTTATCTTTAATGCCAAGGACTTTGGCGCGCGATCTGGCGTAGGAATAAGCGGCCTGAGCCGACTCCTGCATCACCTTGCCCAACTGACCAGTTAAAATTAATTGGCCTTTGCCCGGCATTTTAGTCGCCTCAATCAAAAGTATTTCCCCTCCCGCCTGAGTCCAGGCCAAACCCGTTGATACCCCAACTTCATCTTTTTTCTCAGCCATTGTCGTGTGATATCTGGCCGGCCCTAAAAATTGATGGAGGTCAGAAATGCCAACTTTATAATTTTTATTGTCGCCTTCGGCAATTTTCCGCGCTATCTTCCGGCAAACAGCCGCGAGATTTCTTTCAAGTTCGCGGACGCCGGCTTCGCGCGTATATTCTCTGATAATCGTTTTTAAGGCCGGCTCGGTGATGGTCAATCTGCCGCCATTCTCAAGCCCGTTTTCTTTCAATTGTTTTGGAAGTAAAAAATTTTCCGCGATGTGAAATTTTTCTTCTTCAATATAACCAGGAAATTCAATCGTTTCCATGCGATCTCGAAGCGCCGGCGGGATTGTATCCAAAACATTGGCCGTGGTAATAAACATTACATCTGAAAGATCAAATGGCACTTCAAGATAATGATCGGAAAAAGAATAATTCTGTTCTGGATCAAGCGCCTCAAGCAGGGCCGCCGACGGATCGCCGCGAAAATCCGCACCAACTTTATCAATTTCATCAAGCATAAAAACGGGATTTTTTGTGCCGGCTGTATTTATCCCCTGAATAATTCTGCCCGGTAGCGCGCCGACATAAGTCCGGCGGTGGCCGCGAATTTCCGCTTCGTCGCGAATGCCGCCGAGCGACATTCTAAAAAATTTTCGGCCAAGAGCTTTAGCAATAGCTTTACCAATTGAAGTTTTACCCGTGCCGGGCGGACCAGAAAAACAAAGAATCGGTCCCTTGATTTTTCCCACCAATTTTTGCACTGCCAAATATTCCAAAATTCTTTCTTTTACCTTTTCTAAACCATAATGGTCATCGTCCAAAATATTTTTGGCTTTTTTAATATCAACTTTGCTTTCGGTCTTCTTTGACCAAGGCAACATAATCAACCAATCAAGATAAGTTCTGATATAAGAAATTTCGGGGCTAAAAGACGGCATTTTCTCAAGTCGAGCTAATTCTTTTAAAGCCTGCTCTTTTGCTTCTTTTGCCATACCTGCTTTTTCTACTTTTTCTTTCAACTCTTCAACCTCACTCCGGCCGCCAGCCATCCCTAATTCCTTTTCAATCGTTTTCATCTGTTCCCGCAAAAACATTTCCTTTTCCATTTTCCCCAACTCTTTGCCGGTTTCCGCCTGAATTTTCTGGGCCATACGCAAAACTTTTAATTGCCGGCCAATGGACTCGCCTAATTTTCCTAATTTATTTTCAATATTGTCGGCCTCAAGAATTGCCTGCTTTTCATCAACTTTAAAATCTAAATTTATTGTCATCAAGTCAGCCAGCTCCCAAGGATCGGTAATATTCAAAATTACAAGAAGCACGTCGAAAGGAACCGTCGCACCGAGCGAAACACATTCTTTAAACTGATTAATTAAACTATACATCAACGCTTCGATTCTCTCGGTTTTCATAACTTTCGGTTCCGGCACGGGGATAACCTTAACTTTGATAAATGGATCAACGGCCAAAAATTCAGTGATCCTGGCGCGCATCATACCTTCAACCACGATGCGGACCGAACCGTCGGGCTGTTTCGTAATTTCCCTGATTTTAGCCAGCGTGCCGATTTCATAAAGATCTTCCTTAGTAATTTTATCTCCAACATCTTTTTTTTGCGCGGCACAGACTGCCAACTGATCATGTTGCATAGCGTAATCCAACGCCTTCAAGGTTTTTTCTCTTTTGACTATTAAGGTTAACGCGACGCGCGGAAAAACAACAACGTCAACCAAAGGAATTACTGCTAATTCTTTTTTTGCCTTGCTGTCCATCGTGCCAAAAAATTTTTCTGCCTCCATATTATAAAAAAAATTCTTAATATTTAATACGAACTTTTTATTTGAAAGGTAACGCTACTTGTTTCCCTTGTAGGGCGCGAGCCATTTTTCTGCCGGCCGCGGTCAATTTTATTTCCCGGATAAACCATTTTTTCGGTGTCCGCATGCCGTAGCCAATAAGAAAACCCCTGTCAATTAATCGCTCTAAAGATTTAGTGACAATATTTACTCTGTCCTCCAACTTGGGCGGCCGCTTCACTTTGTCGTAAAAGCGCAAGATTTTTCCGCGGCCAAATTTATCCTTTTCTGCGTAACCCAAGCCCAAAACATACCTTTGGAGATGGGATAATTTCATGTCTTTATGATAGCAAAAAAATGGCTTAATGTAAAATAAAAAAGGGGGCGACGTGTTTGTTTTCGACACGAACGCCCCCGTATAATCCCGCTACCGGAGCCGTTTAGTTTTCACACCAAACGCCGATGGCGACCACCCGGAATTGATTCTCCTCCTTGGGCTGGATGGCGATTGGGCCCCAGGATGCCCGAGCGACCTAACTGCTTGGGCGACATTTCTGCCGCTAGCTGCATTGTGCTGCCCAAACAATCAAGGACCCGCTCGGGGAATATCTCATTTTTAAAAGTTATTCCCCGAATTGATCCTTTCTAGATTTTAACAAATAACTATATCATATTTGTAAAACTTTGTCAAGGGGATGTACAGTCAACACACAAATTGCCGCAAACAACAATTTTCATACAATTTTACTTAAATTCCCGTTCAAAATTATCGGCTTTGCCAATTTTATTTCTAGGGCATATCTTAAAACTTCGGTGCTAGGCAAATCGAATAACGTAAAAATTTTTTTATTCAAATGCCTAGCTACGCCGATTTCCATTAAGGTCGCTCCACCGATGTAACCGTCAATATTATTTTTAGGATAATTCAAAATTAAAATAGCATCACTTTCCGAAATTTTATTAAAATGATCTTTGTCTAAATCTACATCGCTAAAATTTTCGCAATGTTCCAGATCCATATTCAAATCGGGATTGGTCAGACAAGCTTCCGTATCAATCGGGACTAAAATTTCATGTCCATTTTCTTCCAGTTTATTTTTTATTTCCACCATTTCCTTGGCAAATGTCATACTGCCACAAACAACAATTTTCATATTAAAATTTAGCAAATATTATTTTACTTCCTCCCACTCAACGCCCGAACAAAAAACATTTAGTTCCTGGTCGTGCTCGTCCTTGGTCGCCCTTATTGTGGCAAATCTTTTTTGCTCTAGCGGTTTTCTTGGATCGTCGAGGAATGCTTTCAATTTTCTGGCAACAAAGATATCTTTCCAGTCTATTTTAATGGTAAGCGCCTTAGCTTCTCTTAGCGTTCGCAAAAAGTGCAAGAAATCAACGGAGTCCATCGCCAAAAATTCCGCGCTTATATCCCGCGGCTCTATTTCTCCTTCTATTTTTTTTGATTCTTCCTGCTCCATAAATTTATTTTTCCACCATCTTAATATGCGCTTCTTTAAGCTGATTCTCCGGCAGTTCTGACGGGGCGCCCATCATCAAATCTCTTGCATCTGAAGTTTTTGGGAAAGCCATTACTTCGCGAATATTTGGTTCGCCGGCAAAAAGCATGGCCAAACGATCAAGTCCCGGCGCAATGCCACCATGCGGCGGCGCACCATAAGTAAAAGCCTCAAGGATGTGCCCAAAACGCGCTTCGGCGTCGTCTTTACTAACGCCAAGCAAACGAAAAATTTTTGACTGTAAATTTTTGTCGTTAACCCTAATGCTTCCGCCACCGACTTCATAACCATTCAAAACTAGATCATAAGCGTAAGCCCGAACATCAAGCGGATGTTCTTCTAAATCTTCCAAATCATCTTTATGAGGCATAGTAAATGGATGGTGGGATGAAACCAATTTTTTTTCTGATTCTGACCACTCAAAAAGCGGAAAATCAACTACCCAACAAAATGCCAATTCGTTCGGATCGTTTTTGTCTTTGCGCAAATCCGGCTTGTCCGTGTTATACTTTTTCTTCGCCTCGTCGTAGGTCAAAATCGGGAAAGGAATTTTTTGAATTTTTTTCTCCGGCGCAACTTTTCCTGCCAAACTAATCATCATCTCTTCTGTTAGCTTCATTACGTCTTCTTGTTCCACAAAAGACATTTCCATATCAATCTGAGTAAATTCCGGCTGGCGATCGCCCCGCTGATCTTCATCGCGAAAACATCTGGCAATTTGAAAATATTTTTCAAAACCTGCCACCATTAATAATTGTTTAAATTGCTGAGGCGATTGTGGCAGAACATAAAATTTTCCGGCGTGCAAACGCGAAGGAACAATATATTCGCGCGCCCCTTCTGGCGTACCTTTGGTAATGTATGGCGTTTCAATTTCTACAAAATCGCGCTCGTGCAAAAAATTCTTGATTTCGTTAAGCATCTGGCTGCGCAACAAAATATTTTTTCTCATCCGCTCGCTCCGTAAATCAAGATAGCGGTATTTCAGGCGCAACTCCTCGCTCACGGGCGCAGTATCTTTGTCAATTTCAAAAGGTATTGTTTTTGCTTCGTTTAGTATTTCTAATTTTTTTGCTTCTATTTCCACTGTCCCAGTAGCAAGTTTTGGATTAACCATCTTTTCCGGCCGAGCATTAACTTTACCCGTGATAGCTACAACAAATTCCGAACGGAGTTTATTTGCCTCAACCATAAAATCTTTATCTTTGGAAGCAAAAACAATCTGGATCAAACCTGTCGCGTCGCGCAAATCAATAAAAATAATTTTACCCATGTCGCGGCGGACATGCACCCAACCTTTAAGAATAACTTCTTCCCCCACCTTGCCGACTGTGTCTTTAATTAAAGTTCTAGTCATCATAAAAATAATGAATCATGAATTATGAATCATGAATCAGGGCTATCAAAAATTCCTAATTCATAATTCCTAATTCCTAATTCTACGGCCTCAGCCGATTAATCATTCTTGGAAAAGGAATTGTTTCACGAATATGATGAATCCCACACATCCACCCGGTCAAACGCTCCAACCCATAACCAAAACCGGAGTGTGGAACCGATCCATATTTTCTTAAATCCAAATACCATTGGAAATCTTCGAGCGACATTTTTTCTTCTTTCATCCGCGCGAGAAGCAAATCATAATTGTCTTCGCGCTCCGAACCACCAATAATTTCTCCGTGCCCTTCCGGCGCGATCAAATCCGAACCCAAAACTAAGCCAGGATTTTCTTGGTCGCGTTTCATATAAAATGCCTTGATTTCCTTCGGCCACTTCTCCACAAAAATTGGCACATCGGAATCTTCGGTCAGCAAAGTTTCATCATCAGCACCCAAATCTTCTCCATCTTTAATGTCAGACCCAAGCGACTGAACCTTTTTTATTGCTTCATGATAAGTTATTCTGCCAAACGGCGCTTTTATTTTTTCTAATTTTGAAATATCTCTTTCCAAAATTTCTAATTCTTTTTTATTTTTTTCCAAAACGCGCGCCACAATATGACAAATTAACTCTTCCTGAATTTTCATATTGCCTTCATGCTTAACAAAAACTGCCTCAGCATCCATCATCCAAAATTCCGTGAGATGCCGGCGAGTTTTTGATTTTTCCGCCCGGAAAGTCGGCCCAAAATCGAAGCACCGGCCAAAACTCATAACCGCGGCTTCAAGATACAATTGTCCCGACTGCGCAAGATAGGCTTTTTCTAAATCAAAATACGGAACTTCAAACAAAGTCGTTGTCCCCTCGCAGGCGGTCGGCGTCAAAATCGGCGTGTCAATTTTTATAAAACCATTTTGGTTAAAATATTCATACGTCGCGTTGATAACCGTGTTTCTGATACGAAGCGCCGCCCACTGTTTTGACGAACGAAGCCAAAGGTGGCGGAAATCCAAAAGAAAATCCGGCCCATGTTCTTTTTTCCCAATCGGATACTCTTCGGCGACGTGAACAATTTTTAAATTTTTAACCTGCAATTCATACTCTTCTTTTTTGGGATGTTTGCTGACCGCGCCAACGATTTCCGCTGAAGTTTCAATGGTGATTTTTTCGCAGGCTTCCCAAACTTCGGGCGCCACTTCTTTTTTAGAAACAATTGCTTGAATGAAACCGGAGCCGTCGCGGACTTGTAAAAAGAAAATACTGCCTGACGAACGGAAATTATAAATCCAGCCGCGGATCTCGACTTCCTGGTCTAAATAATTGGCTATGTCTTTCAGTAAAATTGTCTGCATATAATTGTTTAATTATAGATTATTTGGCTAATTTAATCAATATATTAATCTTG
>JAHIRI010000012.1 GCA_018818855.1 Patescibacteria group bacterium | reverse complement strand
TGGCGCGGAGCTTTTTTATTCCTACGAATAAATTGTAAATTGTGTTAAAATGTTATAATGTGTTTATCAGTTATTCTTCGAGCGGACCCCGCCGTAGCGGGGGGGGGGTCGAGAAGCGTTTTAAGAGAAAAGGTTCTCGACGCGGCTTTCAGCCTTGCTTGAACAATAATATTTTTTATGGAATATAATTTTAAGAAAATTGAAGCTAAATGGCAGAAAAAGTGGGAAAAGGAAAAGATTTATGAAGCCAAAGAAAATCCTAAAAAGGAGAAGTTTTATTGTTTGATTGAATTTCCTTATCCATCAGGGGAAGGTCTGCACGTCGGCCATCCGCGAAGTTATACAGCTCTGGATATCATTGCGCGAAAAAAACGGATGGAAGGAAAAAATGTTTTGTACCCAATCGGCTGGGACGCCTTCGGCTTGCCCACGGAAAATTATGCCATCAAAACCGGAATTCAGCCGGCTGTGGCCACGGAAAAAAATATTAAAAATTTTACGCGGCAGTTAAAGTCGCTTGGTTTTTCTTTTGATTGGTCGCGAGAAATTAATACAACCGATCCGGAATATTACAAATGGACGCAATGGATGTTTTTACAATTTTTTAAACACGGATTGGCGTACAAAGATAAAATCGCCATCAATTGGTGCACAAAGTGTAAAATCGGTTTGGCAAATGAAGAAGTGGTGAACGGCGTCTGCGAACGTTGCGGCGGCACGGTCGTAAAAAAGATGAAAGAGCAGTGGATGATAAAAATTACAAAATACGCCGAGCGGCTGCTTTCCGGTTTGGAAAAAGTTGATTACTCTCCGCGAATAAAAGAGGGGCAAATAAATTGGATTGGAAAATCAGAAGGTGCGGAAGTGGATTTTGGAATAAAGGCGGAGAAAATAAATTTAGGGGAAAAACATTCAAGTCAAAAGATTGATAAAATGTTTGAGGTATTAGATCAGGTAAACAATGCACTTACTAAAGAAAAAATTAAAGTTTGGTTCAATGGAACTTTTGGCGTAGCTGGTTATTATGGTTGTGTTTTTGATGATCCCCGAGATGTTGATTGTGGGGTGCTGGAAAAAGATTTTGGTAAAGCTCGCAAGATTATAGAAAATTTAGGGTATAAAAAAACAGAAGATAAAGAAAATCCGAAATTTAGGGTTAGTATTTATGATGCTGGAGATTTCACTTTGGAAATTGGCACATTCGATCATGATCTCGGAGATAAAATAGTAGAATTGGAAGGATATAAATTTAGAGTTCCGGAGCCGCATTGGTTTGCCGAGTGTTATAGAATTACCGCGCCTAAAGAAAGGAGAATCGGGAAAAATGACGCATTAAGAGCAGAGTTTTTAGAATCAATTTATGGTGATAAGAAAATAAAAGTTTTTACCACTCGGCCGGACACGCTTTTTGGCGCGACATATATGGTTTTGGCGCCGGAGCATGAGTTGATTCATAAATTGGAATCGAAAATAAAAAACTGGGATGAGGTTCATGAGTATGTTCATAAAGCGAAAGGAAAATCTGATTTGGAACGACAAGAGTCAAAAGAAAAAACAGGAGTGGAGTTAAAGGGGATCAAGGCAGTCAATCCGGCGAACAACGAAGAAATTCCTATTTGGGTGGCGGATTATGTTTTGACTGGTTATGGCACTGGCGCGATTATGGCTGTCCCGGCGCACGACGAACGGGATTTTGAATTTGCTAATGCGATGAATGAAAAATCGGAAGTAAAATATGATAGTCCCATTCATATCAAGCATGTTGTCGAGCCGGTTTGGAATAATTTGGATGATAAAAAAATACATTTTTCAGTAGCGATTACTAAGAGAGAAGGAGAAACTTATGAAGAAAGTTTGACAAAAACCTTGAAATATCAGTATGCAGATATAATAAAACAGGGACAAGAAACGGCGACTTTTTGTTTTGAGGGCGAAGGTGTTGCTGTCAATTCAGATTTTCTTGACGGTTTATCTACGACCGAGGCGAAAGAAAAAATTACCAAGTGGCTGGAAGAAAAGAATATTGGTAAAAAAGCCGTGAATTATAAATTGCGCGATTGGGTTTTTTCGCGGCAAAGATATTGGGGTGAGCCGATTCCGCTCGTCTATTGCGAAAATTGCGCCAAGAAAAAACAGAAAGTTTTGTTGATCCACGGATTTGAAGGAAGTGGTGAGGGAAATTGGTTGCCGTGGCTGAAAAAAGAATTGGAAGCGCGCTGGTTTGAAGTTTATAATCCAACGATTTCCACGAGCGAACATCCGACAGTTGAATCGTGGATGGAAGAATTACTGCCATTCGCAGAAAAATTGGGAGAAGACGATATCATTATTGGTCATAGTTTGGGCAGCAAAGCAGCGTTGCATCTCGTGGAAAAAGCCAAGAAAAATATTGGCCATTTATTTTTGGTTGCTTCTGCGGTTGGTAGTGTAGAAGAGCGGGATTGGAGTTGGTTTAGAAAAGAATTGAAAGATTCCGATATTGACGCACTGCGGAAATTTTGGGAAGCGCCGGTTAAGTGGGAGACAGTTGATAAATTAGTTGGCAGTAAAAATTTAGTTTTATCTGATGATGATCCGTATATCAAGACAGAAATGTATAAAAATTTGCCAGCCGGGTGGAGTTATGAACTTTGGTCAGGTTTCGGTCATTTTGATTCAAAAAAATATCCGGAATTATTGAATTTAGTTTTGACTGCAAAAAACACCGGTTGGGTGCCGGTTCCGGAAAAAGATTTGCCGCTTGAATTGCCGAAGGTAAAAAAATACGAGCCGACTGATACGGGCGAGTCACCGCTGGCCGCGATGGAAAAATGGGTGAAAACAAAGTGCCCGAAGTGCGGCGGCGAGGCGCGACGCGAAACGGATACAATGCCGAACTGGGCGGGGTCGTCCTGGTATTTTTTGCGCTACTGTGACCCAGAGAATAATAAAGATTTTCTAAAATTACCTAGTTTTAAACCTAAGCCCGCGATTGAAACGACCGAAAAAGATAAAAAATATTTTGAGGTGTTTAAAAAAATTTATTCCGATTTGAAACAAAAAAATATTACAGTATGGGCAGGTAACAGATTTTTGTTGAATGGGATAAACGGAAATTTATGGGTTCCGCTTAGAACTATTTCTCTGATGACTTTCCAAAAGAAAGAGGTGGAAAAGTATTTAGGCGAACAGGGGTTTGAGGTAAGCGAAGAACATAGCGGCAATATAGTATTTGGAAAAGACGGCGTGCGTGCGGAAATTGTGCCTATGTATAAGGACGGAGAAGATATTTACAGTTTGACTTATGGGGGTGCGAAGCAAAATATGTTTGCGCGCGATTTGCCCGAAGACGAGTTGGCACAGTTGTGGGGTTTCAGGTATCGAATTGTTTCGCCTCAATATAATTTGGCACACTATAAATATATTAATAAGTATGAAGTAGATGACCGGAAAGGATTGGGTGATAAAGATAAAATTAAATTTTTAGAGAATTGGTTGAGTGGGGTCAATGAAAAATTGCGGTATTGGATGCCAGTTGACTGGTACAACGGCGGGATGGAACATAATAATTTGCATCTTTTATATTCCAGATTTTGGTATAAATTTTTGTATGATATTGGAGTGATTCCGAAAGAGTGCGGTGATGAGCCGTATAAAAAAAGAACTTCGCATGGTCTGATTTTAGGCGAGGGCGGAGAAAAAATGTCCAAATCGCGCGGCAATGTTGTAAATCCCGACGACATCGTAGCGCGTTTTGGCGCGGACACTTTGCGGGTTTATGAAATGTTTATGGGTCCATTTGAGCAGGCCATTCCATGGGATGAAAAAGGCGTGGTTGGAGTTTTCAGATTTTTGGAAAGAGTTTGGAAATTAAGTGACAAAGTGGTCAATGGAAAAAATAAAATTTCTAGTGGGGCAGAACGGCTCTTGAATAAAACAATAAAAAAAGTCGGTGAAGATATTGAGGCGATGAAATTCAATACGGCGGTTTCGCAACTCATGATTTTAACGAACGCACTGGCCGATGAAAAAATAATCAGCCGCGAGGCGTGGCAGGATTTTTTGAAAACACTCGCGCCGTTTGCGTCGCATTTGGCTGAAGAACTTTGGGAAAAAACGGGAAACAAAAAAAGTATTCATCTGGCAGACTGGCCAAAATATGATCCGAAGTTAATTGTTGAAGAAGAGATTGATTTGATTGTGCAGATAAACGGGAAAATGCGCGATATTATTAGAGTTAAAGCCGATATCAGCGAAGAAGAAGCGAAAAAAGTCGCGACGGAAAGTGAGAAAGTAAAAAAGTGGGTTGAGGGCCAGAAAATTAAAAAATTAATTTTTGTAAAAGGGCGCTTAGTGAACATCGTGGTCTAGACAAAAGGGGAGGGTATGTCTAAATCAAAAATATTTTTCTATTCTTGTTTATTTTTTATTGTCGGAGTCGGCTTGGCTTCTTATTTATTTCTGCCACTTTGGGCCGCGTTCGCGATCTTTCTCGCTGGATGCGGTTTTTTGTTTTTCGGATGGCCGTCGAACCACCCCCAACCCCTCCTTGGAAAGGAGGGGAATAATAAAAAGATTTTTATCATCATCGGCTTGGGAGGGATTTTTTTATTTTTGGGAATACTACGTTTTACAGCCAGCACGCCGGCGGCGGACGAAAATCAGATCAGTTTTTATAATGGTGATAAATTTACTTTTTCCGGCATTGTGGCCGCCGAGCCGGATACGCGTGAAGCTGGAACAAAATTAAAAATTAAAAGTGAAAAAATTTCGCCAAAGGCGGATGCGCCTTGGGCGCAAAAAGTGGAGGGCAACGTGCTAGTCAATGCCCAACTTTATCCGGTTTATCATTATGGCGACGAATTGGAAGTCACTTGCAAATTACAAAAACCAGAACCGATTGAAGATTTTGCTTATGATAAATATTTGGCGAAAGAAAACATCTATTCAGTGTGTTATTGGCCGGAAATAAAATTATTAAAAAGCGGCGAGGGAAATAAAATTATCGCGGGGATTTTATTTATCAAAGAAAAATTGGTCGCGACCGTGAATCGTATTTTACCAGAGCCGCAGGCCGCGTTCTTGGGCGGACTTCTTTACGGCGCGAAGCGCGGCATTCCGCAAAGTTTGATGGATATGTTCAGTATTACCGGCACGACGCACATTGTCGCCATTTCCGGATACAACATTACAATCCTCGCCGTTTTGCTTTTACAAATTACAAAAAATATCGGAGTTGGCAGAAAAAAATCTTTTTGGATCGCCCTTTCTGGAATTTTATTTTTTGTGATTTTGACCGGCGCCCAAGCTTCGGTCGTTCGCGCGGCGTTGATGGGATTGCTCGTATTGTTCGCGACTCAAGTTGGCCGGCTTTCTAAAATTAAAAACGCGCTTCTTTTGGCCGCGGCCGTGATGCTTATTTTCAATCCGAAAATTTTGGTTTTTGATGTTGGGTTCCAATTATCTTTTGCCGCGACGATCGGCCTTGTGTATCTCTCGCCTATTTTTGAAAAGTATTTGGAAAAAGCTCCGTCAATCTTCGGCATTAAAGAATCGTTTGCCACGACAATGTCAGCGATTGTTTTGACATTGCCTTTAATTTTGTATACTTTTGGGCGGGTTTCGTTTGTTGCTCCGCTTGCCAACATTTTGATTTTGCCGATGATTCCGCTCGCCATGGCGCTCGGAACTATCGCCGTGTTTGGAGGAATAATTTTTTCCGGCCTTGGACAGATTATTGGTTGGTTGGCGTGGTTGGTTTTAAGTTATATAATTGAAGTGGTTAGATTTTTAGCAAAAATTCCCTGGGCCTCGGGCGAAGCGGGGAAAATGCACTGGGTTTTTTTGATAATATTTTATTTTTTAATCAGTTGGTTTATTTGGCGGAAAAGTAAAAACTTAAAACCTGGAACTTAAAACTTGAAACTTATTTGCCATGTTTAATTTGCGAAACAAAAAAATAGTAATGCGCCTCGTCGGAATGTTTTCCGCGTTGGTTATTTTGGCCGGAACTTCTTTTTTTCAATTTTCAAATGAAAGTAAGGTGCTTGAAGTAGATTTTTTTGATGTTGGGCAGGGTGATGCGATTTTGATAAAGACTCCGGAACATCAAAGAATTTTAATTGACGGCGGACCGACAAATGCTGTAGTGGAAAAACTTGGCGAAAATATGCCGTTCTATGATAGGGAAATTGATTTGATGATATTAACTCATCCGCATGCTGATCATTTGGTTGGATTGATTGAAGTTTTAAAACGTTAC
>JAHIRI010000011.1 GCA_018818855.1 Patescibacteria group bacterium | reverse complement strand
TTCAGGAATTCCGGCGCTTCGCGAAGTAGCCGGCGACGGGGCATATTTTTTTGATCCTTACGAACCGGAAAATATTGCCGAAGGAATAATGCGAGTTTTAACAGATGAACATCTGCGGGAAGATTTAAAAATCCGCGGACTGGAACGCGCTAAGCAATTTAGTTGGGAAAGGTGTGCGAGAGAGACGTGGAAGGTTTTAGAGGGGTTAAGGTAGAAACCCCAGCCCCAATTTTGCGATTAAAGCCATGGCGAAGCGCTGCGCCCAAAAAGGGGTGCGCTATTCGCGCCCGCGCTTTGCACCAAGTCGCCGTATTAAACGGTGATTTTTTATTTTAAAATTCTTTCCTGGCAAAATTGAAGTGGGGTTATTTATTTCCGGCCACTCGTCCGGCGCCTGGGGCTTGATCTCGCGGGGAAATAAATAAAAAGAGAGGCCCGTCCGCGAGTAGGATTTAGAGTCCTATACGCAGGCAGGCCTCGGTGGGTTGGATGGGGCTAGTAGAGGTCCCGGGCGGGATCCTCGAGCTGGCCACCGGTGGGGAGCGTCCGATGCTGAAGGTTCTCGAAGAACCAGGGATCGGCCGCGCGATCGGCATCGGGGTTCGACCGCCAGATGCCATCGCCTTGGACCAGATCCGCGGGATCGGCTCCGTCGACCAAGGCCTCGAAGAACGGGCTCTGATCGCTCATCATGTTCCTCATTCCGCCACTCCTCCTTCCCAACTCCGCTCGGATGAGCGAAGTGATGACTTCCTCCTGATGGTCATCCAGTTGTTTAGAAATTTTCTAGCCAACTGGTTGATCGTCAGGTTTATCCGCCCCTGGCGGATTTTATTTTTAAAAAAGTAGGGGCAGAAGAGTTTTTACGCTCCTCCGCCCCATCGTGTTTAATGCGCGCCCCGCGCTGCGGTTCCGGGGTAGGGCATTCGTCTTTCCTCCCTGCCTTGTTGTGGCCTTGGTCCGGCTACCGTCGGCCGCGAGCAAAACATGCTTCTACGGTCAGCGATTAGCAGACCTTGGCTAGCCCATGAGTCGAACAAGCCTCTCTGCCGGCTCCATCATGCCGGCACGGTCATTTGGGGCCTCCTGCCGCACCAGTTGGTTTGGCAGTACTCCGGTCCTTGGCCGGTTTTAGGCTGTGACCAGAATCCCCACGATCGGTGCCTTTACTCTATCATATTTTTATAATTTTGTCAATACCCCCTGACAAAATAATTTTAAAGGCCTGACTTTATAGGGCTTTTCTTTATTCTATATTTATGTTATGATATGTGAATAATTAATAAAAAATTGGCAATATTATGTTGGAAAAAGAGTTACAAAAATTAGGCTTATCAGACAAAGAAGCCAAGGTTTATTTGTCATCAATGGAGCTCGGGCCTTCGCCGGTTCAGGAAATTTCAAAAAAAGCGGGGGTTAACCGCGCCACAACTTATGTGATGATTGAATCCTTAATCAGCCGCGGCTTGATGAGTTATTTTGAAAAGGGTAAAAAAAAGTTTTTCACAGCCGAGTCGCCGGAGCAATTAGTAGCTTTGCTCCATAAAGAAGAAGCTGAAGTTAAGGAAAAAACTAGGCAAATGATGGAGATTTTGCCTGAATTAAAAATTCTTTTCGCTGCCGCTGAAGAGAAGCCCCGTTTGAGATTTTTTGAGGGCATTGAAGGATTAAGAGCAATCCAAGACGATGTTCTAAAATCAAAATATGAGAGTCAAGAAGAAATCGTCGCATTGGATGAATTTGATAAAATTTTTCCAAGGCAAGACTCAAAAGACCACCGTTCCGAGTTTGCCGAAAAAATGAGGAAAGAAAAAATTGTTTTTAGGGTAATTTACACAAGCGAGAAGGGAAAAGTTTTGCCATCTAAAAAAGACGGAGAACGAAGCGAGAGACGTTATATCCCGCCAGAGAAATTTCCTTTTGCTACAGATATTGTGATTTATGGAAAAAAAGTTGCTCTTGGCGCCTGTCGAGGAAAAATTATAGGCATAATTATTGAAAGTAAAGAAATTAGCGAAGCCTTGAGAGCAATTTTTAATTTGGCGTGGGAAGGGGCGGAAAAGTATCAGAAATAAAAATTTTAGAATAAAAAAGAAGCCCGAGATTGGTGCGCTTTCGCTGTTGCGATGGCGTTAATCACCAAATTCCCGGGCTGTGCGCCGTGGGAAATTAGCAGTTGCATGGTTTCCCAAGCGCTAGTTGTTGATCATGTCGTGATCGTTGTGTTGAGCGTCGTCACCCGCCTTCACCACCGCAATGTTCGGTCCGTCGCTTCTGCAGCCATCGATTTCCACTTCCGTGTGATCCCCAAAACATGATTTCTGCCTCCTTCCGGAGAGCAATTCTCTGAGAGCAGCAAGCCAAAACCCGTGGGTCTCGAAGCTAAGCCGCGGCATAGTAACTATTCACCTTGCGGCGTGCGTTCGCTGACCATACGAGTCAAGCACTCACTACAACAGAAAAAAAGCCTCCAGTCATTGGACGGGGATACCCCGTCACTTCTGCTTTAAATTTATCATAGCCTTAAAGTTTTGTCAAGCGGTTTTGACAAAATAAATATTTCAGCTAATGTTTTCTCACATTATCGGCCATAAAAATATTACGAGTTTTCTGGAAAAAAGTTTGAAAAATGGGGAAATTTCCCATGCTTACTTGTTTTATGGTCCGGCGCGTTTGGGTAAAAAAACCGTGGCCAGCCACTTCGCCGAGGCCGTGCTTGGCCAGCCGATTTTAAACCATCCTGATGTTTATGAAGTTCGCCGCGAACGGAAGGAAAAAGAAGAAAAATTAACTAAAAATATTAGTATTGAGCAGGTTAGAGAATTTCAGCAAAAATTATCTTTAACCTCCTTTTTAAATTCATATAAAATTGGTATTATAGAAGAGGCAGAAACTTTGAGTACGGAAGCGGCAAACAGTTTATTGAAAACCCTGGAAGAGCCGACGCCGAAAACTGTGATTATCCTTCTTTCAACGAGCGTGTCAGCCTTACCAGCGACGATTGTTTCTCGTTGCCAGACTTTAAAATTTTTACCAGTGGCAAAAGAAAAAATTTATGATCGGTTGGTTGAACTTGGAGCTAGCCGTGATGAAGCGCGGGATTTGGCCGGAATTTCTTGGGGAAAGCCAGGGCTTGCGTTTGATTTTTGGCAAACTAAAAAAGAGGGAGGCGACTCGGCAGTGGCAGAATATGAAGAGTTGGCGCAAAACATTTTAGATTTAATGAGGGCGGAAACGATGAGTGAGAGGATGAAAATTTTTGATGAAGTTTTGGGAAAAGATTCGGGTACGGAAGATATGTTTGGATCCGTAAATAAAATTTTGGCTCTGTGGACGTCTGTTTTGCGTGACGCAATAATGCTTGGCGCGGGATGTCCAGAACTTGTGGCTAACACAAAATTTTCCGAAGAGATAAAAAGAATTTCCGGGAAATTTGACGCGGAAAAATTCCCGCGGCTTTATAGGGATATCCGGCAGGCGGGAAAATATTTTAGAGAAAATTTGAATCCGCGTTTGGTTTTGGAAAACTTAATGCTTTCTTTTTAAATAATTTTTTTAAATTATAATTATGAGAAAAATCTATTTTGTCCTTTTTCTTTTAGCCGGACTGGTTTTAGTTGGCGCGGGCTGCATCAGTTTCTCCGGCGGAGACGCGAGCGGCACAGACGGCGGAGTTTTTAAATCAGTTGATAAGGCGGAAAATTGGCAGCAGAAAGTGGCAGTCGCGGCAGTAAAGCCGGGAAGCCTTGCGGGTACAAATATTGTGTCCATGGTTTTTGATCCGCAGGATTCAAAAACAATGTATTTGGCCACGGCCGAGAACGGACTTTTTTATACGACCGATGGCGCGGAATCATGGTTTATTGCCGGGTCTCTTGCTGGCGGAAGAATTAACGCAGTGGCGCCAGACTCAAAAGATAAATGTAATGTTTACGCCGCCGCGGGAAATAAAATTTTTAAAACTTCGGATTGCACGAGAAGCTGGCAAAATATTTATGTTGACACGCGCGCCGATCAGGCAGTGACTGCGCTTGTTGCGGATTCTTACACGCCAAGCATAATTTATGCCGGACTTTCGGGTGGCGATATGCTAAAATCAACCGACGCCGGCGCAAGCTGGACGGTTATAAATCGTTTTGAAAATCAAGTCGCGAAAATTTTGGTGAATTTTTATGACACAAGAATCTTATATGTCGGAACGCAGGGTCGGGGAGTTTGGAAATCAACCGACGGCGGAGCGAATTGGACGGATTTGAGTGAAAAATTAAATCAGTTTGACGGAGCGCGTGATTTTAAGAATTTGATTTTTGATCTTTCAAAACATGATGCTTTGATTTTGGCGTCTCGATATGGATTACTGAAAACGACAGATGGCGGAGCGAATTGGCAGACAATAAATCTTTTGACGCCGCCGGGCAGCGTGGATATTTACTCTTTGGCCGCCAATCCTCAAAATGGCAATGAAATTTACTACGGAACCACTTCAACGCT
>JAHIRI010000010.1 GCA_018818855.1 Patescibacteria group bacterium | reverse complement strand
CCAAGAAGCAAAAGCCGACGAACGAGAAGTTCGATTGTTTTGAAGTGGCATAACAAAAATATATTAATCGATTGCGGTCCGGATTTTGAAAAACAAATAAAAAAAGAAGGAATCGGCGCGATAGATGCGGTTTTTTTAACTCATGGACATGCCGACGCCGCTGGCGGATTAAAAAAATTACCACTAGATAACGCCCTAAAAATTTTTACGGAAAAACAAACTCTAAAATATGTTAAGCGAGTTTACGGGAAAATTTTGCCGAGCCAAATCATAAAGCCCGCGCATTCATTAAAAATTTCTAATTTAACAATTACGCCTTTCCGTGTAAAGCACGCTCTTCGGGAAAAAACCTTTCCTACTTTGGGATTTAAACTTGGTCCATTAGTTTACGCTTCTGACGTTAGTTCTATTCCCAAATCATCAGAAAAATATTTTAAAAATGCTGGCGTATTATTTTTAGACGGCGCTATGTGGCTCAATAAAAAAATGCCATGGCACCTGTCGGTTGAACAAGCAATTAATTTATCTAAAAAATTTCACGTTAAAAGATTATATCTCACCCAGATCGGCCACAGCTATCCACCGCATGAAATTGCTCAAAAAGAGGTCAATAAATACTGCCGAAAAAATAAGATAAAATTCCCGGTAATTTTGGCTTACGACGGCTTAAAAGTTAAAATTTAAACATCATTTTACGCCGCCGTAAACTCCTTGCCTTATGGGGAGTTTTTTGTTATAATCAAGTGAGGGAAAAATAAAAAAATAAATTTTTTTATTTCGAGCGAACGCAGATTATATCCCTGATACAATAAGCATAAATCTTAATTTACCCCCACACCTAAAACACATTTCTTAACCAATTTATGTGGGGGATTAAATCTTTATGTCTAATCTAGTCTACGCGCACAAAAAACGATTAGGTGTGAGGGTTTAATTTTAATTTTAGAAGTACGGCAAATCTATTTATGGCAAACATCAATTTCCCCGAGATGGAAGAAGAAATTCTAAAATTTTGGGAAGACAAAAAAATATTTGAAAAATCAGTCAATAAAAAAGCGCCACGCGGCGACTATGTTTTTTACGATGGTCCGCCTTTTGCAACCGGCACGCCGCATTATGGCCATATTGTCGCGAGTTTGATGAAAGATGCTGTTCCAAGATTTTTTACAATGCAGGGCTACCGCGTAGAACGCCGCTGGGGTTGGGATTGCCACGGCTTGCCGATTGAAAATATTGTTGAACAAGAATTAAAAATTGAAAGTAAAAAAGACATTGAAGAAAAAATCGGCGTGGATAAATTCAATGAACTCTGCCGCAGCAAAGTTTTGATGTTCGCCGACGTTTGGAAAAAATTTATTCCCCGCATCGGTCGATGGGTGGATATGGACAATGCCTACAAAACCATGGACTTGGATTATATGGAAAGTATTTGGTGGGTTTTTAAACAGCTTTGGGACAAAGACTTGATTTACGAAGGGCACAAATCAATGCATATCTGCCCACGCTGCGAGACAACCCTTTCTCAATCAGAAGTTAGCCAAGGATATAAAGATACCGAAGACTTGGCCGTAGTCGTAAAATTCGCCCTGACCAATGAACCAAATACTTTTGTTTTAGCTTGGACCACGACACCATGGACCCTGCCCGGAAACGTCGCCTTAGCTCTTGGCGCGAGTATTGATTATTTAAAAGTAAAAATTGGTGAAGGATATTTCATTTTAGCAAAAGCCACCGCGGAAAAAACTTTGCTCGGAAAACAGGTTGAGGTTGTCGGTGAATTAAAAGGCAAAGATCTTGTCGGAAAACCTTATGAGCCGCTTTTCCCTTACTTTGATAACCCCAAAAATCGCGAAAGAGGATTTAAAATCTATACCGCTGATTTTGTTGCGACCGAAGAAGGAACCGGAGTTGTTCATATTGCTCCGGCCTTTGGTGAAGACGACATGAAACTTGGGAAAAAAGAAAATCTTCCTTTTATCCAACACGTCGATTTTTCCGGTCACTTCACTTTGGGCGTTAAAGATTTCGCCGGAGAAGCAGTAAAACCCGCTGCAGATCCGCACGCTACTGATAAAAAAATTGTGGCCTGGCTCGAAGAACATGGAAAACTTTTTACAAAAGAAAAACACAATCATAGTTATCCATTTTGTTGGCGCTGCGACACACCACTTTTAAACTATTCCACCTCTTCTTGGTTTGTTAAAGTGTCGGCCATCAAAGAAAAATTCTTAAAGCTCGCGGAAAAAATAAATTGGGTTCCGGAACATATAAAAGGCGGTCGTTTTGGAAAATGGCTAGAGGGCGCCGAAGATTGGTCAATCTCCCGCCAAAGATACTGGGGTTCGGTTTTGCCGATTTGGAAATGCAAATGCGGCGAAGTGCGCGTTTTGGGAAGCCGCGAAGAATTAGAAAAACTTTCCGGCAAAAAAGTAGAAGATTTGCACAAACATATTGTTGATAAAATAACTTTCAAGTGTGAGAAGTGCGACGGCGAAATGCGGCGCATCCCGGACGTCCTGGATTGTTGGTTTGAATCTGGTTCAATGCCTTACGCCCAGATGCATTATCCATTTGAAAACAAGAAAAAATTTGAAGAAAATTTTCCGGCGCAATTTATCGCCGAAGGCGTTGACCAAACTCGCTGCTGGTTTTATTATCTCCATGTTTTGTCCACGGCGATTATGAACGATGTTGCTTTTTTAAATGTTATCGCGAACGGCATTGTCTTGGCCGAAGATGGTCAAAAAATGTCCAAGCGCTTGAAAAATTATCCTGATCCGAACGAAGTTATTAATCGTTATGGCGCTGACGCTCTCCGCTACTATTTGCTCACCTCGCCTGTTATGAAAGCCGATACGCTGAATTTTTCCGTGAAAGGCGTTGATGAGATGTTCAAAAAATTGATAATGATTTTGTGGAATACTTTTTCTTTTTATCAAATGTACGCCACGGCTGAAATTAAACCAAAAACAAAATCAAAAAATATCTTGGATCAGTGGATTTTATCTAAACTACAAATTCTACTCCAAACTGTCACGGAAAAAACGAATGCTTACGATTTAGTCGCCGCGAATCGTCCAATCATTGATTTTGTAAACGATCTTTCTACTTGGTATCTTCGCCGAAGCCGTGATCGCTTTAAGGGAGATGACAAAAAAGATAAAGAAGCGGCGCTTGAAACATTGAAATATGTTTTGCTGACGTTTAGTAAAATCGTCGCGCCATCAATTCCTTTTATCGCGGAAAAACTTTATCAAGAATTGGGCGGACCGGAAGAATCTGTCCACTTAGAAGTTTGGCCAAAATTTGAAAAAAAATTAGTTAATCAAAAAGTGCTGGATCAAATGGATTTAGCGCAAAAAATCGTGGAAGCCGGGCTCGCGGCGCGCGCTTCGGCGGGAATGAAAATCCGCCAACCGCTTGCTTCGGCAACCGTAACAATGGATTTCTACCGAATGATGCCGTCTTTAGGTGTAAACGAAATAAGCACTACAAATCAGGAGTTACCGAGTTCTTTTGCAAAACTAATTGAGATTATTAAGGAAGAATTAAATGTTGGTGCTGTAAAAATAGCACCAAGTCTCAAATCTGACAAAACTGATTTTTCTGTAAATCTTGATACTTTAATTACCCCCGAATTAAAAGCCCAAGGCCTGGTTCGTGAAATTGTCCGCACGGTGAATTCCCTCCGAAAAGAAGCTGGGCTTTCTATCGCTGACCGCATCACACTTTATTATGAAACAGCTGATCAATCCGCAGAAAAAACTATGCAAGAATTTGGTAAAAAAATTAAAAAAGATACTTTAAGTAATAATTTAGAAAAAGGCCGCGCCGAGACTCTTGGACAAAAAGAAATCGAAGGGCTCTGGCTTGGAATTAAAAAAATATAATATGACCATTCAACAAATCTTTGATTTAGCGATAAAAATGGGGATTGACTCTGATTTACGCGGAAGAGCATCGGTTTTGAAAATGTTAAAAAGAAAAAAAGAACAGTATGAAAAATTGGGCAAAGAACAAAAAGAAGAATTTGATCTTGAAGCGCTCACAAATCCATATCTTGATAGCCGAATCCATTTTGATTCTGAAAAAAATCCAATTAAAAAAATTCTTGCCGGAATTGATATGGAAGGAGATGAAATTTTTCTAGCCGAAAAATTGGGTGTCGATTTAGTCTTAGCACATCATCCCCGGGGAAAAGCCCTGGCCAGTTTAGCCGATGTAATGCATCTACAGGCGGAGATTTATGCTCAGTACGGCGTACCTATTAATATCGCCGAAGCGATACAAAAATCACGGATTGAAGAAGTCGCCCGCGGCGTCAATCCCGTTAATCACTATCGTCCGATTGATATTACCCGCCTTTTAAAGATCAGCTATATAAATGTCCATACGCCTTGCGATAATTTAGTCGCCAATTTTTTGAAGAAAAAAATTACCGCAGCTAAACCAGAATATGTCGGAGAAATTTTAAAATTATTAAAAGAAATTCCTGAATACAAAGAAGCAATAAAACAGGGCGCCGGACCGCGGCTTTTCGCCGGCCATCCGGATAATCATTGCGGCAAAGTCGCCGTCACGGAAATTACCGGCGGGACTGAACCATCATCAAAAATTTATGAAAAACTCGCTCAAGCCGGGGTCGGCACGATTATCGGTATGCATCAATCTGAAGAACACAAAAAAGAAGCCGAAGCCGCCCACATCAACGTCATCATCGCCGGGCACATGTCTTCGGATTCCATCGGCATGAATTTATTTTTGGATGAATTGGAGAAAAAAGGAATTGAGATTATTCCCTGCTCCGGCTTGATCCGTATCAAAAGATTCAAATCAAAAAAATAACTTTATGATTTCCTATCTCAAAGGAAAAATTATTTACAAAGGTAACCACTTTGCCATTTTGGAAACTGGCGGTATTGGCTATCAGATTTTTCTCCCAGAATCTTATCTTTTAAAATATAGACTTGGAGAAATTATTGAAGTTTTTACCCATGAATATGTGCGCGAAGACGGCCGCGAGCTATATGGTTTTGGTACGGTAGAAGAATTAAAGTTCTTCTGGCAGCTCATTGACGTCTCTGGAGTTGGGCCAAAGATGGCTCACAAAATAATCTCCGCATACCAGCTGGATAAACTCGAAAAAGCCGTTTCTGAAGGAGACCTGGTTATCCTTGGAACCATCCCCGGCGTCGGCAAAAAAACAGCTCAAAAAATAATTTTGGAGTTGAAAGGAAGACTTGTAACGGGAAAACCCATTTCGGGGGAGAACGAAATAGTTGACGCTCTTGTTCGTCTCGGCTATTCAAAAAATGAAGCGCAAGAAGCAGTCGGGAAAATCGGAGAAGACGTGGAAGGCGCGGAAAATAAAATCAAAGCGGCTTTGAAAAATTTAGGAAAATAAAATGTCCACGGTTAAACAAATCGACGACAAAAAGATTTGGAATAATTTTTTACTAAACCAGCTAACTCAGACTGGGATTTTTTTACAGAGCGCCGAGTGGCTTGATTTTCTAGAAGCAATGGGCCACAAAACATATCGCCTCGGTTTATCAGACGAACAAAATAATTTGGTGGCAATTTTCGGCGTTACAAAAAATTCACTGCCTTTCCGTAAAAATTATTTCTACTGCCCACGCGGACCAGTGATGAATTATGAATTAGGAGTTAGGAATTATGAATTCTTGATTGAAAAAATTTCAGAAATCGCCAAAAAAGAGAATGGTATCTTCCTGCGCCTTGAACCACCAATAAAGTTTCAAGTTTCAAATTTTAAGTTTCAAGAAATTACGCCCATCCAGCCCAAACACACGCTCGTTTTGGATCTAACAAAATCCGAGGATGACTTGCTCGCCGCCATGCACGAAAAAACCCGCTACAATATCCGCTTGGCCGAGAAAAAAAATCTTGTTTTAAAAAATGAAAATTTTGAAGATTTTTGGAAATTAATGAAAACAACCACGGAGCGCGACAAATTCAGCGCTCACCCCAAAGAACATTATCAAACAATGCTTGAAAAAATTTCTGGCGACGGAAAAACCGGCATGCGTACGGAATTAAAAATAGTTTATTCTGGTGACACTCCGCTTGCCGCGGCGATTATCGGATATTTTGGCGACACGGCTACTTATATTCACGGTGCTTCGTCCAGTGAATTTAGAAATTTAATGGCGCCATATTTTTTGCACTGGGAAATAATTGGCGAAGCAAAAAACCTTGGCTATAAATTTTATGACTTCTGGGGAATTGGTGAGGTAAAATGGCCGGGAGTCACCCGTTTTAAAAAGGGATTTGGCGGCTTTGAAATAAATTATCCCGGAACTTTTGATTTACCAATCAACAAACTCTGGTATACGATTTACAATCTGGCTAGAAAAATATTATAGGCCCTCGTAGTTGAATGGATACAACGCCTCCCTCCGAAGGAGGTGGTGCAGGTTCGATTCCTGCCGAGGGCATTGATCCGCTTTGAGCGGATTTTTTTATTAAATAAAAAAAGAGTGAACCATTTGGTCCACTCACCCCCCACGAACTTCAGTGATGTTGCCTCGGATCCGGCAGAAACGGCTCGCCATTTTGGCGGATACTCGCGACATCAAGCGTCACGCCGCGCTTCGCATTCCTCTCCTCCCACCAGTGTGCGATTGTCTCCCAGCAAAACTGCCCCACGGCTGGAACCAGTCGCAAAGAAAACAAAACAGCCTTCCCGAGCTGCGAATCCCGAACCGCCGCAATCTGCTTAACGAGATCCATTACTGTCCTCCTCCTATCATCAATCTAATTTAAAATTATTAATTTGTCAATACAAAAACTAACGCCCATCAAGCATTAGTTTTTAAATCTAAAATTATTTTACAATTCCCTTTCCTTCCGCCGCTGGATCGCCATCAAGATTTGACGTCAACGCCCCACGAGCCTTTGCAACCGCGGCGCCAGTTGTTTTATCAGTAGCCGTTAAATTTGTTCCCAAGAGCAAAGTTAAAATTTTTCCTTTCTCCGCCGCGGTCGGCGTGACTGTTATTTCAAAATTAACTCCTAACTCTCGGACATCAAGCGGCATCCGGTTTAATGTCCACGTCACTTCGCGAGTCGCTTCATCAAATTTCAATTCCCCAGCAGTAATCTCATATTTATTTGACCAATTAATATTTTCCGGCAAAGTTGTGCTTATTTTTAAATTTTCAACTTCGTGCAAAGAATTTGTCGTTGTCCAAAAAATTCTGTAGGCCGTGGTTTTCCCAACTTCCGGCGGTAAGGGGCCATTCCCTACGGCGATATTATCATCATTAAAATATCGCGCCTCGGTTTTCAAATTTAAATCACTATTTATTTTAAAATTTATCCCGTTGCTCTGAATTACTTCTTCTGTCACGCCCCCACCGTTCTTTCCAATTTTAACTTCCGCCCAACTTTTAATCTCAAAATCTTTAGTATCCCAATCCTGAAACTCTGAAAATGGTTTTAATTTCAATTGAAAGTTAATTGTTTCTTCCGCTCCGGGCGCAAGTTTCCCAAGACCCGTAATCTGTCTCTTTGTCCAGGTGATTGTCCCTTGGCGTATTTCGGGAGAAAGTTGAGTTCCAACTACTGTTCCGTTATAATCGTCTTTCAGGGCGGCCCAGTCCAACATCATTTTGTTATTTTGCGAAGTTGATTCAAAAACCATTTTTATTTCGATATCAGACAAATCTGTTTTATCTTTATTTTGATAAACAATGGCATAATTTAATGTATCGCCAAAATTTAGCGCCCGATCTTTAGAATCGCCATTCAAAATAAGTGTGGAGAGGATTGCTCCGGCCAAAACATTTGTTTTAAAACTGTTCTCTTTTTGCAAATAAAATTTATCATTCCTAGTAAAGCCAACTTGTACTTTCAATTCCCTTTCCCCTTCAGCCGCCGCTCCAAATGACCCCGAAAAATCAATTTCTTTTTCCTCGTTTGGCACCGCTTCAATAATTTCCCAACTCGTCACTTCTTTTTCTCCCTGTTTTTCCTTAAAGGAAAAATCCACAGGAGCAACAACAGAAATCTTTATTCCTTGAAGAGCCTCTTCGCCCGTATTTTTATATTTTATTTTGAAAGATGCTTCTTTATTAGTTAAAATTCTTTCCGGGCCAGAAAGAGAAACATCTAAAATAGAATTACCTATTTTTGTCACGGCTGTCGCCACTTTCTGAAATTCAGAATTAAAATCTGCCGGTTTATAAGTCAAAACTGCTCGGGTCATCTCCAATGCTTCGTTTGACCCATAAAGTGAGCCGCGAATTTTTATCTCTCCTCCCTTTCCCGCGGCAATGCTTCCAATCCGCCAAATATTTTCTTCTTCCGAAGGGATTGGCTCCGCGCTACTAAACGAAAAATCATTAGGAAGCCTAACGTTTATTTCTGCCTGGCCAAGAGGTACCGTTTCATTATTTTGATATTTTATAATATATTCAATCGCCTCACCGGCGGCGGCCGTATTGGGAGAAATTATTTCCAAATTTATGTTTTCACCGCTGAAAGCCCGCCCGCGGCCAAAAAAGAAAAAACCAGCCCATGAAAGTGCGGCCGCGCCCACAAAAAATATCAACGCCCCAACCAGAAATCTTTTTACCTTACTTCTTTTCTTATGATAAATTTTAGACATATCCGAATCTTCACCATCTTGTTCTTTATAAATTTCTCTTAATTCTTTTTCTAATTCCTTCTTATTCGAACGCACATCATTTTTTTTGGGAAGTACAGAACGACGCACTCCAGAAATCATTTTTTCTTCTTTTGCGGCCGGCAATTCCACCATTTCTTTTGTCGTGCCCAACATTTTTACACCCTTACCACTTACAGTTTTTTTTGCCGCCCGATTTTTAGTTTCTTTTTTCTTTTTTTCTTTTGTCCCCGCCATATTTTAACTTTAATTATTTTTTAAATTATTTATTAGCGACGTAAGGCGAGTGAAGTGAGAAATACTTATCTTCTCACTTCCGAGCCGAGGAGCTAAGAAGGGGCTAGATAATCCACATTTGCTCTCTGGATTAAAATCCAAAGTTTGCTCCGCGGCCTAATGCCCCCTTATTCCGCTGAGGTAAATCCAAACAAATAAAATCTGTCTGAATTGAGTTGCCCCCCGGCTTCAATCGAAGCCGCAGTAGCTTTTATTCCGCTCCCGGATTGCCAAGCTGGCTGCCAGCCCTTGGGAAAAATCAAACTGCTCGTAAACGCCGACGACACTCCAGATTGTTTTTGAACCAACAGTTGATAAACGGCAGCTGAATTTTTCTCACGGCCAAATTTTTCCGAAAGGTCATCCCACCAACTTTTTTCGGAAACCGGCAACGAAATTCTAAAAGGTAAAATATACTCCAGGGTAACTGTGGCTGTTTCTCCCGGATCAAGAAGAACCCAATTTCCAAAAACAGTTTTTCCTGATTCGTTTGTTGTTATGGTTCCGCTCGTCGCATCAATCGAGGCGTCGTCCTCACTTTTTTTTAAGTCAATGTCAGTTCTATAATCACTCTCTGGTTTTTCAAATAAATCCGCTGGTGGGGCTTCAAAGCCTGTGGCGTAAATCAACGTACTGCCGAGCGGTACATAAACTCTCAGGTAATCTACATTCCTCACTCCTGTAAATAATTCTCTTTTTATCCCTTCGTGAGCTCTTGTGATGGTCAATTTATTTTTTATATAACCCCCCTCAACAATATTTGTTTCAAGATTGATAGTTTGTTTTATTACACGATCGGTTTTCTGACCGGCGATATTTGTATTAACCACTGCCAGATAATCTGCTTTTTCCGGAACACTTTTTATCTCTCCACCCCAATCAAAATTTTTAATTTCATGCTCTATCT